>JAJRQT010000117.1 GCA_024280115.1 Bacteroidota bacterium
ATGCCTTTGTCCCAAACTTAGTTTTGAAGGCTTCTCTGTCCAATTCTTTTAGTAATTTCATATGCAATATCTTTTCTATAAGATACAAATTAATTACCTGGTTAACAAGCGTTTGAGACTTAAATGGGTAACCCTAAAAATTAATTAGTGATTATAGTTTTTTGAGTTGTAGATTGTGAAATTAATCAATAAAATAACACAGATTATATTTTGAACCTCACAAGTCTTGTTACTATATCAAATACCAATATATATAGGATTTAAATAGCATGAGAATCGTCATAACCGTCATTTTTTAGATTATACCTTTTGATGACAATTGATCTGATTGAACAAAAACTATGGAAAAAACCGAAAGCAATCTACGTGTAAGACCCAGATTTCGAAAACAGCTACCGGAGACGCCTGAAGCTGTAAAAGAAAAGATCAAAGCTGCATTGGAATTAAAAGATTCAAGCTGCATTGGACAAATCGTGGATAATCATGTGATATTAAAAATTCCATTAAATCAACAGCACTACTGGTCACCCCAGCTTACCCTCGAAATAGAAAAAAATGATGAAGGGACCCTGATCCGGGGACTCTTTGGCCCTAAGCCAGATGTGTGGACCATGTTCGTATTTTTCTATTCAGCTTTGGGATTTTTAACAATCATGGGATTGATTTTCGGGCTTTCTCAAATGATGCTCAAGATGGATCCGTATGGCTTGTGGCTGGTCCCTGTAGGAGTAGGATTGCTTGCTGTCCTTTATTTTATGAGTAGGGTAGGTCAAAAACTTGGAAGAACCCAAATGAATCAACTCAATGTTTTTTTTAAGGCTGCCATTGGCGAATAAATATCATTTTATTCGAGACTGATTTTTTCAGTTTTTTAATTCTATGAAAGCCTGTTTTTGTAATCTTCGTAGTCAAAACTTTTTATCAATTCAAAAGTGTTGTTTCGCTTCCAAATGCCGATAGATGGCAGGTTTACGCCATTGAAAGTATTGGTTTTAACCATGTTATAATGCATCATGTCCTCAAAAATGATTTGATCACCCGGCAGCAATGGTTTGTTAAATGAATAATTTCCTATAAAATCTCCCGCGAGACATGTGTTTCCCCCAAGCCGGTATGTTGGTTTATCCGGCGAATACTCTACTGAGCCATATACTTCTGGTTTATAAGGCATTTCGAGACAATCGGGTATGTGGGCTGAAAACGATACATCGAGCATAGCGGTAGAAATACCGTTGGATTTCACGATGTCCTGGACTGTAGAAACCAAATAACCTGCTTGCCACCCAATAGCTTCACCGGGTTCGGCTATGATCTCCAGGTTATATTTCTTTTTAAATTTTATAACAGTATCGATGAAAAGCTGAACGTCATAATCACTCCTGGTAAAATGATGTCCCCCGCCAATATTCAGCCAGGATATCCGGTTTAAATACTTTCCAAATTTTTCTTCAACAACTCTGAGTGTTCTTTCAAAAACATCTGCATTTTGCTCACAGAGTGTATGAAAATGCAGGCCACTAATTTGTTCCGGCAAGTGATTAGGAAATTCTTCTGCAACAATTCCCAACCGGCTACCCGGAACACAGGGATTGTAGATATCAGTTTTTATTTCCGAGTATTCTGGATTTATCCTTAATCCTATATTTAATCCTTTTTCATGAGCAACTTCACCGAATTTTTCAAATTGACTAAAGGAATTAAAGGTGATATGGCTGCTGATATTTGTGATTTTATCAAATTCTGATTCCATGTAAACCGGAGCACATAAGTGTGCCTTTTCCCCATAGGCTTTATAGCATAGAATTGCTTCATTCATCGAGCTGGCTGTGGCGCCACTGAGGTAATGCCTGAGAATTGGGAAGGTACTCCACATGGCGTATCCTTTGAAAGCGCATAAGACTTTAATACCGGCTTCTTTTTGGATATTATTGAGCAACTCAAGGTTTTTAATCAAAAGTCTTTCAACCAATACAAAGCAGGGAGATGGAATTTTATCCGGATCTATTGATATTTTATTCATAGTCATTAAATGCAAGCGGACCATCAATTTCCTCATTCCATGGAAGACCATATTTTCCCAATTCATTCAAAAACGGATCCGGGTCAAATTCTTCCACGTTATATACTCCGGGCTTCATCCATTGACCCGTCATCATCATTTTAGCTCCCAGCATTGCCGGCACTCCGGTTGTGTAGGAGACTCCTTGTCCTCTTACATCTTTCCACGCATCCTTATGTTTACAGTTGTTCCAGATGTAGTATGTCCTTTCTTTTCCATTTTTGATACCTTTAATCTGACAACCAATGGAAGTTTCACCTGTATAGTTTTCGCCTAAATCTGATGGTTCAGGGAGCACAGCTTTCAGAAACTGGAGCGGCACAATTTCCATACCCTGGTAATTTATTGGTTTTATACTGGTCATTCCAACATTTTGCAGTACCTGCAAGTGATTGATGTAGGTCTCTCCAAACGTCATCCAAAATCGGGCTCTTTTAATTGTGGGTATATTCTTTACCAACGACTCGAGCTCTTCATGATACAGCAGATACGATTCCCTGTGGCCTATGTTTGGATATTCTATGGGCATATGTATGGACATTGGATCTATTTCATTCCATTTTCCATTTTGCCAGTATTTTCCTTTTTGGGTGATTTCCCTGATGTTAATTTCGGGGTTAAAGTTTGTGGCAAAGGCTTTTCCATGATCACCGGCATTGCAATCCACAATATCGAGGTAATGAATTTCATCGAAATGATGTTTTAACCCATAGGCAGTAAATATCCCTGTAACACCTGGGTCAAATCCACAGCCTAACAAAGCCATCAGTCCGGCCTGCCTAAATTTTTCATGATACGCCCACTGCCACTTATACTCAAATTTAGCTTCATCCTTTGGTTCATAATTCGCGGTATCAAGATAATGAACACCGGTTTTGAGACAAGCATCCATAATGGTAAGATCCTGGTAAGGAAGCGCAACATTGATCACCATTTCAGGATTAAAATTATTGATTAGTTCAATGAGCTCCTGTACATAATCAGCATCTACTCTAGCAGTTGAGACATGATTGCTTCCAATATTTTTGGCGATGGCATCACATTTGGATTTTGTGCGACTTGCCAACAATATTTCTGAAAATATATCCTTTTCCCGTGCACATTTCTGCGCTACCACATTGCCTACTCCGCCGGCACCAATAATTAGTATTTTACCCATATACTGAAACTAAATTAAAAAATGTAAATTACGGTATTGCAATTAAAATGTAAAGGCACATGATTACACTTAGTGACGCAGCATAATATATATACTAAATTTAGCAGGAGTTTTTATTATCTTAAAATCCGACCAATATGATTGATCGAAGATCTTTTCTAAAATCCGGTTCCCTTGCCATCGCAGGATCTACAATAGCAATAAATTCAGTTGCTTCAAAAAAGCCATTAATAAAAATAAAAGTTGATTTGGAATGGCGCAATAAGCAATCAGACATGGCTTACAGGCAATTGGGGAAAACGGGACTTATGGTTTCTGAAATTGTAAATGGAGGAGATCCGGTTTCAACGAAAAACTACAAAATGGTTGAGTTGGCCATTGAGAAGGGCCTCAATTACCTGGATATGGCCCCTGCCTACGGTCGTGGCGAGTGTGAAAAAGGATACAGCCTGATAATTAACTCATCTTCAAAAAGAGAAAAGGTATTTATGACCACTAAAGTAAGTGGGTTTTCAGATATCAGAAACCGGATGTACAAGGAAATATTTGATGGATTACCAGAAGGCAAAAAGGAGAAAATCAGGAAAAGGGCTGCCGAAATGCGCGAAGAGCGGGGAGTGGATATTCCCGGATATTTTTTGACATATTGGAAGGGGCAACAAGGAACAATGGATCCGGTATATATTTCCAATGCCATGGTGGAAGATTACGCACATAAGGTAGATGGGAGTGTGGAATTTAAAAAGTACATCAGAGATTCTGTTCAGGGTAGTTTACAAAGAACCAGACAGAAATATTTTGATATTCTCATGTGCCCGCATGGCGCTAATAGTCCGGAGGAAGTTCAAATACCAGAGATCTATGAAACCCTGGAAGCGTTAAAAAAGGAGGGATTAGTACGCTTTCTTGGCGTATCGACACATAATGATCCTGCCGGCATACTTAGAGCTGCCACGGCAACCGGTAAATATGATCTGGTCATGTGTGCATACAATGTGATCAATGGTGGGTACATGTACGAGGCGATAAAAGAAGCCAATTCTGCCGGACTGGGTATCATTGGTATGAAAGTAGCCATGGCAGTTGCAACACATCATAAAAACATTCAACCCTTACCCCAATGGAGGATAGATAAAGTAAATCAAATTGTTCCAGGCAACTTAAAACCACCTATGAAAGCATACCTTTGGGCCTTGCAAAATCCCCGTATTACAGCGGTTATTTCAAATCTTTGGGATGAAAAATTCGTAAATGAAAACCTCAGCCTCGCAGGTAAAAAAGTTGAGCTTCAACCAGGATGAGTTTCGGATTTTACCGCCGGAGTTTTGTAGTTCTTCATAAGCAATTTTACCCCGGTTAGTGGACTTGTCTGCTACAGGAGGAAGTGGGTACAAACTGTAAAGTTAATGAAGTAACTTTTAAAGTAATTTCCTGAAAATAACCTTCAGATCAATCTGATTAGGTAAAAAGAATTCCTAACTTGCGAACTTTTTAAAAATTGAAAATTTAATATGAAAATCACAAAACACATGGTGCCTTCTGTAACCTATACATTGATGGTTGACGGAGAAGTTGTGGATATGGCAGAAAAAGATAAACCATTAACTTTTGTTCACGGGATAGGGGCAATGGTGCCCGGCTTTGAAAAGAACCTTGAAGGTCTCACCGCTGGAACAAATTATAAATTTACATTGTCTCCGGAAGAAGCCTACGGGCCATACGATGAACAGGCGGTTGTAAGCCTGCCGATATCCACTTTTATGGTGGAGGGTAAGGTAAAAAAAGAAATGCTCAATATCGGCCAGGTGGTGCCAATGCAGGATCAGAATGGAAACCCCATGAACGGAACAGTAATGGAAGTAACAGGTGATGTTGTAAAAATGGATTTTAATCATATGCTCGCCGGGAAAGAGTTGAATTTTGCAGGAGAGATATTGGAAGTGCGGGAAGCCACGCCGGCTGAAATTGATCATGGTCATGTACATGGTCCGGGTGGGCATGAGCATTAAAATAATTTAAAAACCCTTCTGGGAAAAACTTACAATTCAGACAGTTAATGGGTCTGATTTCACAATCTTGTGGATTCAGGCCTTTTTTATGATTCAAATCATAATCACTTTGCAGTGCTACTGAATAACTTTGAATCTAATTCAAAACCTAAAATAACAATAATTATGAGAAAATTGCATTTTTTAATTTGCTTCGTACTAGCTGCATTTTTATTTACTGCATGCAGCGATAACAAAGGAGGTCGGCAGGAGACCGCCGATATCTCGAAACCGGCAATGAAAGGTGGTCAGGCATCGGTAGTTGACGATTTATCCGCTAGAAACATTGTTCAAATTGCCGCAGCTTCCGAGGACCATTCTACATTGGTTGCGGCTGTACAGGCTGCAGGCATGGCTGACGTACTTGCTAATCCCGGACCGCTTACGGTTTTTGCACCTACCAATGCTGCTTTTGACAAGTTGCCCGCAGGAACAGTAGAAGATCTGCTCAAACCTGAAAATAAAAAGACCTTAATGAGGATTATTACTTTTCATGCTGCTCCCGGAACTTATGATTTGAAAGATCTGAAGGATGGAATGAAACTAGGTCAGGCCACTGGAGACAACGTAACCATAGAGGTCAAGGAAGATGTGATATATGTAAATGGCGCAAAAATATTAGGAACTGTAAAAGCTTCGAATGGAGTCGTGCATGTGATTGATGCGGTTTTATTGCCACCGGAAAAATAGGCAGCCTGCAGGCTTGAACCTTTAACTGATTAAATCCCATAGCATTCCGCCCTGGGATTTTTTTTGTGATAAGTGCTGTGCCTATATCTTTATGGTACTACTGTTATATTAATGGAAATACGAGATTATAAGTATGATGAAATGTGAAAATGCTACAATGCAAGAATGCTATTGACTTGTAATACATGCTATTTTTTTTCTAGCGTAGGAGGAAAGTTATATTCACAGGAGAAAGGCGTTTTTTGAAGCGTATGTGTACTTTTTAACCAGACCTCAACAAGAACCACCTCTTTGAAATTGGTATGGAATTAACCATAACTTATTGGTATTCAATATCAATCCCCCTTCCCCCCTTCTCCAAGGGGGATTTAACCGGACGCCAGAATTTTTTTACTCTGGTTTTAATACAAATTAGGTGCACTAAAAAACCTTTATTTACCTTTATTTTACACCTTTGAATGAGATTGAAGAATGCTTCTTTTTCACGAGACATTCATTTTCTTTCATACCTCTATTTTACTCTTTATAATATAGCTTAACTCATTATCTCATTAATCCATTAATCGCTAATATAGTGCTAGTACCATCTTTATTACTCATCTCTCAAAGTTTCAGATGGATTGGTGTTGGCGGCGGAATAAATGGTGGCAGATGTTGTTAGAAATGCGGCAACGAGTATGATCACAGCTGAAATTGCGATTGGAACGACACCTGCAGAGATATGAAATTTATATATGAAATTCAATAATTGATTCGTCAGAATTGTTCCCCCAATGCTGCCAATAACCAAGGCAAAAACCATGGTGAGGGCAAATTCCCTGTTCATAAGGACAATGATCCTGGAGGTGGAAGCTCCAAGCACTTTCCTGATACCAATCTCTTTTATTCTTCTGGATACATTTAGGGAAGACAATGCAAAAATACCAGTTATCGAAAGTATGCCTCCGAGAATAGCCATGTAGTAAAAGATTGTTTTAAGATTGTTATTATCCTGTAGTGCATAGCCCACAGTGATATCATCCTGGTATTTTCCGGTAAATGGCCTGTCAGGAATGATCTCTTTCCATGCGATTTCCAACAAGGAGAAAACCTCTTTTTCTTTTTCGGGCCTGGCTTTCACAATCAGTGTTTTACACGCTTCATCAGTTGTTGCCAGCAGCACCTTAGGTAGGGCCTCGAAATCCTTATAAACATGATCAATCGTGTTGTTGATCACACCGATGATATATCTTTTTTTACCTTCCAGATTTACCATTTTTCCAATGGGATCACTCACATGGTATTGATCTACATAAGCCTGATTGACCATAACATGCTCTGTCAGGTCAGATGACCGGTCAAAGTCAAATCTTCTCCCTTCGGTAATATTAATACCCATTGCATACAGGTAGTCTCTACCCACTTGCAGTGTCCTGATCTCATGTTTCCCAGTATCCAATACCACATACGAATCTTCGTAATTCCAGCCAAAATGGTCTTTTGTACCGGCAAATTTACTAATAGAAGACATCGTTGAAATCTTGTTTTTTAGAGCATTATATTCTGAGGCATCATCCGTCCAAATGGTGATTAATCTTTCTCTGTCATAGCCAATATCCAACATTTTCAGGAATTCTGCATTTCGCGTAAATATTATTCCTGCGATAATCAAAATGAGGGAAATAGCAAATTGCAACGAAATGAGTACACGCGATGTCAGGTTGGTTTGCTTTAGTTTTATTTGTTTCTGAAAGATGGCAGTGGGTTGCAGTCTTTTCGAATACAGGGCTGGAGATAGGCCCGAAAATACTGCTGCTAAAACAAACAGCCCGCAAAATGCCAATACCAACCTGAAAAAACTCACATCGGTTACTTCATAGGGAATGTCCCAAATGGTAAAAAATCCCTGGGAAACCCAGTGAAAAAGCGCAACTCCAGTGATCAGGCCGAGGAAACTGGTCCATGACATTTCGAACATGAATTGGGTAAATATATGTCTTGATCCACCACCCATGGCTTTTCGAATAGCTATTTCTTTAAATCGCCTTGCCATGAGTGCCATTGCCGTATTGGCCAGGTTAAAGCTTACAATCAAAAGAATGAGAATTGCCAGCGTGGTAAAAACTATGAGTACTTCCGGACGCAACCGAAGATTAACCATTGAGCCTTCAATAATTCCCTGAGACAAAAGCTTAGAATCTTTAAATTTGACCAATTGATAATCTGAAACTTTCCATTCCTCCCGGGCATCATTTTGCATGGTCACATATTTTTTAATCGATGTATTTAGCTGATTGAAAGCTTCCGGAGAGGTAAGTTTAAAGAAAGCCGTGGTTTGCTGCCAGGGGCTCCAATCTCCTTTTTCGATTTCCTGACCATACAGAAAATTATCAAAAGGGACCAACGCATCGAATACAAAACTGGAATTGAGTGGGATTCTCTCAAAAATGCCAGCGACCTTAAAATTGATAAATCTATTATTCCCATAGTGAATCGTCATGAATTCACCAATGGGATCTGTATCCGGGAAATATTTCTCAGCCAGCTCTTCAGTGAGGAAAATGACATTTTTTTCATGGAATTTGATAGCCGTTCCTTTTTTAAAATTTAAAGGGAAAAACGAGAAAAAATTTGAATCGGCATAGGCTATGGTCTGGTTAAATATTTGATCTTTGTATTTGAGGTTGTCACCCCATGTGATATACCTGGTGTAATCGTCAATTCCGGCCAATTCACTGGCAACCTGTGGCGCCATCGGTATTGGAGATAGTTCATAACGCTGGGTATTGCCCTGCACATCAGGCTTTAAACAATGCAGGCGCACAATATCATCAGTATTTTTATAATAACTATCAAATTCCAGGTTGTAGGCATGGAAGAGATAAATTGTCAGGCCAAAAGCCATCGCGATGCCAAGACCGAATACATTTATGATAATGTAATACTTGTCTTTGAATGAGTTTCGGATAGCAATTTTCAAATAGTTTTTCCACATATCGATGAGCATCATGTATAGTCGTTAACTTTTAGACTATATCATGATGGATTAGGTTGCATATGAGTTACTGAAAAATCATCAGGATTCAAATAATACCCCATATTGGGGGATGAATGAAAGGTCTGTTTTATCAAATAAATCCGTGACACTAAAAAATGAAAACTTGTTTTATCGTTTCATTAGGCCTGCCATTCTCAAAGTTGGGCAGAAATTCGGTAAATGAGTTTAATTATAGATTTCGAATAAACTTTTCAAGTGTTCTTTTCCATATTCCATGCAAGGTACAAGGCCAATTGAAATGCAATACCAAAAATGATAACAAGTATCATGGTAGGCCCTTCAGCAAGTTCTGTTATCGAATTTACATATGGAATAAGGAGAATAAAAAATATTGAGACGAGCAAAAATGTGATCCAAATTCTAATCATGGACTTTCTGCGCATAACAGCCCAAAAATATCCAATCAATATTTCCTCACTTTTGACTTTTGGAATTGGCAGACCTGCCCCTTGCAGTGCATATGTTCGTACTCCATAATCCACATTCTTTAATATGCTTTCACCTAGATAAATCGAGCGTATGCTACCTTGGCCGCGAATGGCTTTTTCAATGGATTCTGAGATATAAATCCCTCCAGGATCAGCAATGGATTCTAACCTTGCGGCTACATTTACACCATCACCATATACATCATTACTCTCAATAGTAATATCTCCTAAGTGAATGCCAATTCTAATATCTGCATCAAAATCATCCCTTGACGCACTTTGAATATCCACAGCACAACTCACAGCATTTAGCGCTGAGTTAAATCGAGCCATAGTCCCATCACCCATTTCTTTTACCCAAACTCCATTATATTTCTCCACTAATGGTTTTTGGATTTGTTTGTTTTGCTGAATTATTTCTAACGCTCTATTAGTATCCTTCCCCATCAAAGCTGTATATCCGACAATGTCAGTGAACATTATTGCGGTTAGTTGGCGGGTTTGTTCTGGCATAGTTATGAAATATAACTAAAATCAATTGATTATTAAAAAATGAAACTTCGTGAGCACAGAATTCTTAATATTAAAAATAAATATCTTCAAAGTTTCATTAGGTTTTAGTATTATCTTTACTCCAAATTGGTGATTACCATTTTTTGTTTCACTTACCATTTAAATAATAATGGATTTTTTGATAACTAATAACGTTTTGTGATGATGGCAAAAAGCACTTTTTTAACTCTTATAAGGATATTATTTATTCTAATTATTTCAACGAATCTCTTTGCCCAGGGAAACGGGGAAAAAAATCAAATAAAAGGAGTACGTATTGATGAGCCACCCAAAATTGACGGCTACCTGGATGATCCTGCCTGGAAACTGGCCTCTGTTGTCACCGAGTTTTATCAACGTGAACCGGACAATGGGCAGCCTATTACGGAAAAAACTGAGGTATATGTTTGCTACGGCGAGAAACAATTGTACATCGGTTTCAGATGTTTTGATGATCCGGATAAAATTACTGCAAAGGAGCTAAAGCGCGATATCAGTCTGGGCGAGGATGACAGGGTGCAGGTGATCATCGACACGTATAACGATAAACGCAATGGATTCTGGTTTCAGATTGGTCCCAGGGGCTCAATCGGCGATGCGCTGGTCAGTGAAAATGGTGCGGCTTTCAATAAACAATGGGATGGGTTGTTTGACGGAAAGGCAAAAATCCGGGATTTCGGATGGGAAGCTGAATTGGCAATCCCTTTTAAAACCCTGCGGTTCCGTCCCGGTCAGGATACCTGGGGCATTAAATTTATCCGTCATATCCGCAGGCGGCTTGAAGCATCGTACTGGCCTGAGGCAAATTTGAATTCATATAAGTTTCAGGTTTCCGATGCGGGGTTGCTCACAGGATTAGAGAACATGTCGCAGGGGTTCGGATTTGATTTGCGCCCTTACGGATTGGTGGGTTTAAACCAAAAAATGGCGAAAACAATGAGATGATTTACAATGTCGGAGGAGATATATATTACCAGATAGGGAGCGGTATGAATGCCGCGTTGACCATCAATACGGATTTTGCGCAAACGGAAGTTGACAACCGGCAGGTTAACCTGACCCGGTTTGCATTATTCTTTCCGGAGAAGCGGAACTTTTTCCTCGATGGGGCCAATTATTTCAATTTCGGAATTAACGGAGATAATAGAAACCGGAACGGAAGAAATATGATCCCCTATTTTTCAAGGAGGATTGGCCTGGATGGCGATGGGAATCCTATTCCTATTGTGGCGGGATTGAAGATTGCAGGACAGGCCGGCGATTGGAATGTCGGGGCCTTGAATATCACAGATAAGACAGATTCTACTTATAGGAATTTTAGTGTAGCCAGGGTAACGCACAATGTCGGTAAACAGTCTTATGTCGGGTTTCTTGGTACGATTGGAAATGCGGTAAGCGCTGAAAGCAACTGGCTAACCGGCTTGGACGTGAAGCTGGCAACTTCCACGTTTAGAGGAAATAAAAACCTTGTGTTTACAGGTTTTGGTTTGAAATCAAATACTGAAGGTCTTTCAGGTAAAGATTACTCGTACGGAGCAGACATCAGCTATCCCAATGATTTTCTTCGATTTCGTTTGGGCCATCAGGCAATTGGAGAAAATTACAGGGCGGGTATAGGATTCGTTCCAAGGCTTGGTATAAGGAATACTTATGGTGAATTTTTTCTGGGGCCAAGACCTAATAAATATGGCATTATGCAAATCAATACAGGAAGCTTTGTCAACTTTATTACAAATATGAGTAATACCTTATTGACCAGGGACGTCTTTCTAAAGATTGTTGAATTTGAGTTTCTTTCCGGAGAAAAGGCGGAATATGCCCTCAGCAATTCATATGAATTCCTTGATGAAGATTTTGAGATTTTCCCAAAGGATTCCATAACAGTACCGGCTGGGACTTATAATTTCTGGCAGCAGGGAATAGAACTATCCACAGCTCCATGGAGGAATGTCTGGGTGGCATTTGAAATAAATTGGGGAGGATTTTTTAACGGGACAGCCTCAAAAATTGACGTCCAAAGTGGATTGAAAATCGGTGTCCCGTTTTTTGTCGGTTTGCAATACGAACAAAACAATGTCCATTTGCCGGAGGGGAGTTTTGTTACGAGGGTTTACAGAATTAATGCTGATGTTTACTTCAATCCGGATATTTCACTATCTAATTTTATCCAATATGATAATGTTACTGAAGAGTGGGGATTACAGTCACGTTTCAGATGGATACTGAAACCAGGGAATGAGATTATCCTGGTTTGGAACTCTCTTGTTCTACCTGAAGTAAATTCTGACAGATTTATGATGCAGGAGAATACAGTGAGGCTTAAAGTCAATTATAACATAAGGTTTTGAGGAGATTTCAGTATTTAATTTGAGCGACTCAAAACCATCGTTAAACCTACCTCACGCCTAATAAGGCCTGTCGCAGCTTTTCCAAACCTGTGACAAAAATGTTCGTTAGTTATGTCCGTTTTGAGTGTGAAAGGGCTTATTTTATTCAATAATTCCATACTTGCAATTATGGCAGAATCACACGTATGGAATCCTTGGACTTATTATTTTAGCAGATTCGGATAACCTACAAGCGTTTGGCGTATAGGACTCCATCATTTCGGGAACCCCACCCTGTCCAGCATCTCCTGATAGCGAGGATCGTTTCTAATAGGTTCAAATGGAGGTTCTACTTTAAGCCAATACATCTCCACTTCATGATCCTGGTAGGATTTTTCCAACCATTTGAAGGCTTCATCAATCTCACCTTTTTGACTATAAACCATAGCGGTGTAGAACGATGGGCTGCCACCGGCATTTATTTTACTTTTTTCAATTAACATATTCAAATATTCATTAGAGTTTTCCATCTTTCCTGTATGAAGATATGATATACTTGCTATGGCCATTAAACGAGGTGGGGGTTCAGTACCAGGATTCTGATCTTTTAACAATTCGGCACTTTCGATTACTTCTTCATACATCTCAAGATACATCCTGACTCTGAGGGATTCTAATATAACATATTCTTTAAATACGTTTGTTAAATCTTTCGATGCAGAATTTATTGTGGTTAACACTTCCTCATGTTGGTCGGCAAAAAATTGACTCAGTATCTTGCCACTCCAGAGTGTAGGGGAAGTAGGATCAAATTCAATTCCCAAGTCAGCTTCCTTAACGGCCTGATCAAAATTGCCGGTTGCGACTAAATAGTCTGTCCAGGTATAATTTGGATAAATTCTTTTTGTTTCAAAATACTCTTCTTCCGCTCCCTCAAAATCCCATTCAAACCACAACAGTGACCACGCCATTCTTTCATGTGCGGCACCATTATTTGGATCCACTTCCAGTGCTTTTAGCATATATGGTTTTGAAATAACCCATGCTCTATTTGGGTCCAACCCTTCCCCGGTTGCAAAAATAGTTGCTCCAGCTTGTAATCTCAATCCAACAGCTACATATGCATTACTAAAATTAGGATCAAGTTTAATGGCTTCATGAAGCATTTTAATAGCCTCATCACTTGAAAAAGGTAAGCTTCTTGCCTTTAGAAATAGGTTATATGCCTCTGTATTATTGGATGCAGGAGCTTCTAATATTTTTTCTACTTCCGGACTGATTTCCGCCTTCAGAAATTTAGCAATTTGTTGAGCTACTTCACTTTGAATGGCAAATACATTCTTGAGTTCTCTGTCATAATTTTCTGCCCATAAGTGGGCATCTGTATTGACATCAATTAATTGAACCGTGATCCGTAAATTGTTTTCATCCTTTCTTACACTGCCTTCAAGAATATGTGCTACACCCAACTCCTTCCCTATTTCCCGGATCGATTTTGTAGAATTTTTATATCGCATACTCGATGTCCTCGAAGTAACTTTCAAATCTCCAATTTTGTATAAGTGGTTTAATATCTCCTCCATCATGCCGTCACTAAAATACTCCTGATCTTTACCCTGGCTCATATCAATGAATGGAAGCACGGCAATGGATGGATCAATAACAATAGAGAGATTGGGTTTATCGACAGACTCATTATCATTTTCATTTCTGTTTATATACAAATACCCCAGAGCAATAAGTATAAGTACCACAAAAACTATAAAGTAGGGTAACTTCTTTTTTGATTTTGCTAGACTATTTCTATCTGGCTCAAAAGATGAATTGATTTGTAGAGCATGAATTTCAGTAATATCTACTTTTATCTCATAGAGTTGGATAGACTGTTTGACATTTTTTAAGGCTTCTTCTTTAATAAATTCTATTTCAATGCCCTTCTTATTTTGAATATTGCGTTGAACAGCATCAGAAACCCATATTGCCCCTGCAGGTGCAATTGCTTCTATTCGCGAGGCAATATTTACGCCACTACCAAACACATCCTCTCCCTGTGAAACAACCTCTCCCTGATGGATGCCAATGCGAAGTATTAATTCTGGTTCATTTTCACAAGCCTGCTGTATAGCCCCTGCACAATATACAGCATCTGTTACCGTAGTAAAACTTGCCAAAATCCCATCACCCATTTCTTTCAGGAATTTGCCATGAAATTTATTGATTAAGGGTTTGTGGATGGATCGGTTCTTTTCAAGCAGGTTGAAGGCTGCGTCTTCATCATTATCCATCAAGGCAGTATATCCAACGATGTCGGTAAACATAATGGCGGCTAATTGGCGGGTTTGTTGTGGCATTTTGAAAGTTAGTAATTTATGAAAGTAAAATAAATAAATTACAGAATCAAGTTGCATTTTACTATCCTGACCTGTCGCAGGTTCTCTGGACCTGTGATGACTATTACCAAACCATGGTGGAGTTTTCTTTGCGATAGAACTGTTTTTATGTAGTAATTCTATACTTGAATTGATGACATGAAGGATAGGAATACTTGTGGTCTTTTTTCTTAGGTTTGGAGAATCTGCGCTAATAGATTTTCATAATTTCAGTCAAACGTCATTTGACATTTTACAGATTGTTAATTACCTTTAGAAGTGATTAAAAAAATCAGGCACAAAGGGTTAAAGCGATATTTTAAAGAAGGAGAGGTGAGAGCGCTTCCTGCTCAGCATATCAGCAAAATCCGTATGGTTCTGGCAATGCTGGATTCGGTATCTGATATTAGCTTTATAAATATCCCCGGAGGACGATTGCACCACTTAAGTGGTGACCGAAAGGGATATTGGTCTTTGTCCGTTTCCAGGAATTGGAGAATTACTTTTCAATTTGATGGCGAAGATATTACGGATGTAAACTTTGAAGATTATCATTAAAATAATATTGTTATGAAAAGTAAAATGCATAACCCACCCCATCCCGGAGAGGTATTAAAGGAGTTGTATCTGGATGGACTGAATTTAAAAATTATTGATGCTGCCGAAGCGCTGAATATTAGTCGACAAAATTTGTCCATGATTGTTAATGGGCATGTTGGTATTAGCCCCGTTATGGCATTACGGTTAGGGAAGGCTTTCAAGACAGAGCCGGAAATGTGGGTGAATATGCAGAAAAATTATGATATGTGGCATGCCAGAAAAAAATCAATACAAATGCTGAAAAAGGTAAAGGAATTAGCGTGAGAATATATTATCAAAAATAGAAAAGAGCTTTCAAATGACCATCTTGAGCAAAATACTACAATTTTTACTATAACTATGGATTATACTCTGTAAGACATAGGTTCGTACTCCATAGCCCACATTCTTTAGACTAACTTCACCTAGGAACTTTGCCTGAATACCACCCTGGCCTCTTATGGCTTTCTCTATGGATCCTGAAATATAAATCCCTCCGGGATCGGCGATGGATTCTAAGCGGGCAGCAACATTCACACCATCTCCATAGATATCGTTATCCCCAATCGTATTATCTCCAAGGTGAATTCCGATACGTAGGTCGCTATCAAAATCGCCTCGAGAAATGCGTTGGATTTCCATGGCACAATTCACGGCATCCAGGGCAGAGCCAAATTGTACCGTGGAGCCATCACCTATTTATTTGGTTTGTGAATAGACCGGTTTTTTTTTAGTAGGTTGAAGGCTCGTTCTTCATCCTTATCCATCAAAGCTGTATATACGACTATGTCGGTGAAGATGATGGCGGCAAGTTGTCGAGTTGCTTTCATTCGAATGCCATAATTGATGGTGATAAGACGGTGAACCCTCCTACGCTAAAGCTTCGGCGGGCAGGCATGATGGCGGCTAATTGGCGGGTTGGTTCTGGCATATTACCGAATTGTACTATTTTATGAAGTTATTTGCAATAGAGTAAAATCCCGGTATTAAGAAAAGCTGCCTTATAAGTGACAGCTTTAAAGTAAATTTCTTACGTTTTTTTCCGTGCTCAGCTTCAGCAATGATTGATACTTTATTTATCGTACACTCATATCTGGTATTACCTCCGACAGCTCATCTGAAGCGCTTTCCACAATTTCTCGCATAGCTTCCATAAACCGATTCCAGGAATTATCTCCATGAACTTCTTCATAAAGTTTACTAAACCCAATGTCTTTATCCATATAGGCATAGTTTTCGTATTGCCATACGATGGCTACATCTCTATTCTGATCTTTCACGACATTATCAAAAACTGCTACGCTGTGTCCCGGTTTCTTTTCATTGTACACCTTCATGATTCGCAGCATCAAATCCTTGAACTCATCCATCTTTCCAGGTTTGATATCTAATGTTCGTACTCTCATGATCTTACCTAGATAATCTTCGCTGGGAGTGTACAAATAGTCAGGCCAAAGCTTCCAGTAATACCCGTTGTGCATTCCATGCGTTAAAGGCAACACACTCCCGCTCCAATCATCATCATGGCCTCCATCAGAGGGTCTGCTATCCAGATCAGAAAAAGTAAATGGTCCCATGATCCACAACAGATTCCCTGATCTTTCCCCGGTAGTTATCCTCCAGACACTGGCATTATAAGGCGGTGTAGCATGGTATTTCTGATTGTGAGTTTTCATCTTTTCTCCAAGTTCTTTGAGACTTTCAGTTTTGGGGTTGAGATAAATGGTTTCATAGACTACGTTTTGGGCAAGTACAGCAGTAAAACAAGTGACTACCAGAGCGATAATGGTTAAATAAATTGATTTTTTCATAGTGGTAAAAGGTTGGTTAGTAAGAATTATTTAGAATTTAATAAGTTTAGACCATATATCAGTTAGGGCAAAGAAATGCAGGTCATGACATAACGTGCACTAGTTCATGCTACATGATTTAAATAAGAATTGAAGACCGGGTCAGAATACAGGCCGGGATATTTTTAGGCCTCTTTTTAAGTATTTATGATAGTAACTTCAGGGGGGCTCGTAACTCCGGCAGCTTCCATTTTTTCTTTTAGCTCCGAATCCTGTAGCATTTGATCTAAAACTTGTGGATCGCCTTCCCAAATCATAATAACTTTATTGGGATTATCAGATTGAGTCCCAACTGCGAGTTCTTTAAAACCTGCGTTTTTTCTCCGGGCAGAATCAGCGTCGTAATGTGGTTTCCATGATGCGAAATCTTTCACATCGTGACTTAAAATAATTGTTGACATCATAGTTAGGTTTTGGTTTATAATAGATTCAATTTGAAAATATAACTAAAATATGTGAGAATAAGTTATTGATTTACAATTAGTTTGAGGATAAATTAAGTGGTAATTAGTATTTAGCTATTTGTACAGACCATTTAATATGAGGAAAAGCTAATAAAGATGCCCTACATAACTATCCACTTTTCATTGTGCTTTTCTAACAGATGGGAATTATCAAACCCGTACAATATATTTCAATGTATAAATTGTATGTTAAATGCTTGTTATACAACTATTATATCCATTGAAAATATATTTTGTTAAAGTTTGAATTCTTTATCTACAATAAAAATTTAACAGTTTCTCGTTTCACGCCGTCATTAGCCATTGCTTCGGGTCCTTCCGAATCGAGAACACTCATAAAAGTCTCCAGGTTCTCTGGTTCAAAGATTAGCGCTACCTCATTTCCTTCATTGGTTGCAATACTAATTTGTTTAAATCCGATTGTCTTGTTTAAGTGTGTTTCTTTGAAAAGAGTCCATAGGTGTGAATACCCATCAGTTTTGATTCAATCCCTTGATAATGACATTGCCGGTTCCGGATTTATCACATGGATAAGTGAATGCTTCTTTTGCTTTTTTTGGATCGTTTATGGTTTCATAGAATTGGTCCAGAAACTTAAGTGTTTGCTTTTTGTAGCCATCGCTTAATAATGGGTTGCCACTATATATTGCGTATAGTTCATCTTTAAGTTGATTGAATGTTTCAAACACGGCTGCGAATTCTTTCATATCCGGCATACAATAGCCCCTGTATCTCCTTTGTAGAGTAGAACTCATTTGAAGCTCAGGAGCGGGATTCGCATATGGAGCCCTCACAATTCCTGCATGATCAAAATCATATGGAACAGTGATAGGTATGCTTGTGGAATCAGCGTTGAGTAGTTTTATATTTTGTTGGTATTGTACTGACCAGTCTGTGTTTCCGATCATGTATTGGAAAACAGCCATTTTTAAAAAGGCCTCTTTTTGTGTTTTCTGCGGACTTAATTTTTCTATTTCTACAGATTCGGACAGATTTCGTTTTGCCATCTGTTTTTCTTCTTCAAGTAGCATTCCATAATAAGGGTCTGAACTTTTATTTTTTACAGTGTCCTGATAAGTCACTTTCACCAACCTGGCCCTAAAACTCTTTGGTGTAATGAGATTGTATAATTTGTAAACCAAATATTCATTGACAACATATTCATCTCCCCTACATGGAGTTACCAATTTTATTTTGTCCTGCCCTCGAAAAACAGAGCTCTCTGGTGTGGCTGATTTTTTGAAGTTAAGAAAGAGAGGTGGGTATTTACAACCTGCCAAACTCTTTCGAAAATTACCCCGGGCTTTAATTTTAAGTGGAATATCAAAAACAATTTGATCTTCCTGATAATGTAAAGTAGCCTTGTGATATTGAGGATCATCTCCGCGGTCCTTGAATACCGCTTTCATGTTAGCTCGCAAAGTCAGCTCCAATATTTCATCTGAATCAAAAAGCCTGGAGGTTTGGCCGTGTGCAATGTTTAATAAAAAGAAATATAATATGAAAAGAAGCATATGTTTTGTTCTTTCTATTAAAAATGGGCTTTGGTTTGATGGACGTATTTGGTCCGATCCAGGGGAAAAGATCAAGAGTTGTTTCATTCCGGGCGCTCCAAATATAAAATCTTTGGTTCGGGCATCTCTAAAATAATTCTGTTCGGGATCAGTACTCATATTGTCTTTTGTTTTCCTTTTATGTGGCCGTGGTCCTTTTTATTTAATTTCAATCAGTCATATAGCATGCAAGAATGCCATATCCTAATTCCTTTATGAATTTACAATAAATAATTTCAAAAAGGCATTATACGATGGTCTGATTTTTTTGAAGAAGCGAAAATGCAAAATCTTCATCCTATCCATTAATATACTGGGGTTTCACCGAAATACGCACCTGTATCTTTTTATATTGGTATTTTTCTCATTACTGAAAATTGTATTATATAATTGTTATTAATAAGTTTATTGCGTTTAATTATCATTGTCCTCAAGCCGGACGGGCTTTTACTTTCTGTCTTGAAACAGAAAGTAAACAAAGAATTCAAGGCTTCATAAAAATCTCTAAAATTTGGCTTTAAAAGCTAAAAGGATTGAAACTCACCCAACCGCACCGCCTAACCCAACGCTCAAACACCAATTCTTTCTTCACGCTTTTCAAGTCAAATTTATTAACGAGATTTTGATGAGGCCAACTTACTGTCCAAAAACCTACATTTTAAAAGCCTACTCATTTTTTAACACTCAATTATGCTTTAGGTACGCATTATGGCGATGAACCAAAATAGTATAATAAGCAATGTAGGCTAATTGTTGACATTCTAAATCAATTTTAGTAAAAATAGAATAACGCTTGCCTATAGATTCTCAGAGTCTTATTCCCCTCCATGGAGGGGTTAGGGGTGGGTCTTTGGAGGTTACGCAAATATTTAAAATCACAAACAATACCCATCAGGTTAATAATACCGGATGCCCGGGTAAATTGTATATATGGTGGATCTTTTGGGGTTGAAATAATAGAATATGATTGGGCATTAGGCATTCTATGATATCGGTAAATCCAACTTTTAAAAAAAGTTGTTATGTTGCTTTTCTATGGATAATCCGGATTAAGCTGACCCCCTGAAATCCGGACAAAAGGCGGTTGTTTTTGAGCGAATTAGCTCTTGCCAATCCGGCACATGTTGACCCCCTGGTTTTGAAAATC
>JAJRQT010000118.1 GCA_024280115.1 Bacteroidota bacterium
CGAATCTCTGACCGTTAATAGCCTGAATATCTGCATTTTAACTGAAAAAACCTAATAAATAGCGAAAAGATTCACATAAAAAATTGACCTTAATTTATTGATAATCTTTTAGTTACATGATTTAAAAGAGACACTAAATAAGGCACACCTCCAGTGCAACAGGTTTGTGCTGTAGATTCAAGGGTTAAGGCAATTAAAGCCAAAAATAGAATGCCTATCTTCATCGAAAAGTAAAATTAGGATATTGAGTAATTTCAGGATGTCCATACAATGACAATTTCCTCAACAATTTTTATCAAAAAAAAATTTCAATTTCCGGAGAAAGTATTGATAGTAATTAATTATGTCGCTTTTTATGAAGCGATTTAAACCAAAAGCTAAGTTTTTTGATAAATATAAATTATTGAATTAGTTAGGCTCAATTATTATTGATAGCATAAAATGCATAACTTGCATTTTTGATTTAAGCGATAGATGAAGCGGGTATTTTTGATGTTTTTTTTGTTCCAATCAATTTTATTTTCAAATGCTCGGGCACAAGGTTTTAAAGGGATTTACATTGATCAATCTCAAAACGGGAAACCACTTATCGACTTACTTGCAGAATTAGAATTTACCCATAACGTCAGCTTTATTTTCAATGAACAAGTTCTTGATGGGTTAACTGTTTTTGGGGTTGGCAGGAAATACAAAGTTGCTGATTTTCTGAATGCTTTTTTACCGATGCACAAGGCGGTCAAATTATCCAATTCGGAAATGATTATCATCGATACAAAACTGTGGGAAAAATACGGTAATATATCAGCGAACTATTATACAATTCATAGTACGCAAGGTTCAAAACAAGTCATTAAAGGTGAAGTAATTGATGCAAATTCACTTGAACCAATTATTGGAGGTGAAATTTACATTTCCGCTCTAAAAACTGGCAGTATTACAGATACTAATGGATATTTTGAAATATCTGTTCCCAAAGGCATATATGAAATTGAAATCAGATATACCGGTTTTGAGACAGAAACCAAATTAATAGGATTCGGTAGTCAAGGGAACGAATCGATGGACATCTATCTTTATGAATCTTCTACCCAATTAGAAAATATCACTATAACTGCAGAAAGCCGGGACATGAATGTTTCCAGCATAGTAACCGGGGTAGAAAAGTTGGGGATCGAAACCATCAAATCGCTACCGACATTTATGGGTGAAATTGACCCGATCAGAAGTTTGACAACACTGCCCGGAGTAAGTACAGTTGGCGAATTATCGGCAGGATTTAACGTGAGAGGTGGCGAAACCGGACAAAATTTGATCTTACAGGATAATGCTGTCATCTATAATCCTACCCATCTTTTTGGCTTTTTCTCCGCTTTCAACCCGGACATGATTCAGGATGTCGAATTATTTAAAGGGGGAGGTCCTGCCAAATATGGAGGCCGTGCCTCCTCTGTATTGGATATAAAATTGAGAAATGGTGAAACCGGAAAGCATACCATTTCTGGTGGTGTAGGATTAGTTTCCAGCAGACTTGCTATTGAAGGACCTCTAAAAAAAAATAAAACCTCCTACCTGATAGGTGGACGGGTGTCCTACACAAATTGGTTAATTAATTCGCTTAATAATATCCAGCTAAAAAATAGTTCGGCTAATTTTTATGATTTAACAGCTAAAATATTCCACCAGGCCAATAGCAACAATTTTATAACTGCCACAGGTTACTATAGCTTTGATGATTTCAATTTAGGAGGTGATTCTACTTTTAGTTGGGCCACAACCAATATCTCCCTTGCCTGGGATCACAAATTCAATGAAAATACCGTCTCCGAATTAACACTATCAAGCAGCAATTATTATAGCAAAGTGCTAAATGATGAAGAAATTGGCCCTTTTCTGTATAGAAATTCAATAAATAATTTAAACTTGAAATATAGCATCAATTTAAATAAAGGAGACAATTCATACAACTTCGGAATTGAGGGAAATAGCTCACGCCTTGACCCCGGTGAACTTGTACCTATAATTGATGATGGTGTGGTAATACCGAAAAACATTCAAAAACAAAATGGCGTTGATTTTGCCATTTTTGGTCAGGGTGATTTTAAACTTTCTGAAAAGCTTGCCCTATCTGCCGGAATACGATATTCTATGTTTTTTAGAATGGGTGAAGATGTTATTTATTCTTTTGACTATGACAATCTTGATGGAAGGTATCCTTCGATTATTGATACTACTCATTATTCCAGTGGTGAAATTATTTCAAAATTTAATGGATTTGACCCACGAATTTCGCTACGGTATTTAGTAAGTGACAATTCTTCAATAAAAGTCAGTTATTACCGTGCTACTCAATACTTACACTTAATTTCTTATACGACATCCCCTACCCCTCAAGATTATTGGATTGCAAGTGGACCATACATCAATCCGGAAATCGGAAACCAGTTTTCTCTCGGATATTTTAAAAACCTTAAAAACAATATGTTTGAAATTTCATTAGAAGGATTTTATAAAATAACCAATAATACAATTGATTATATTGAAGGAGCTGATATTACCCTCAATGAATCATTGGAAGCCGGATTGGATCAGGGAGAAGGCCTTGCTTATGGAGTTGAATTACAGGTGAAAAAGAATACCGGCAAAATTTTCGGTTGGGTCTCCTATACTTATTCTCGCAGCCTTAGGAGATTTGAATTGCCTGAAGGTTCTTTGCCTTTGATAAATAATGGGGATTATTACCCTTCCATCCATGACCAACCTAATAATCTTTCTTTGGTATTAAATTATAAGACAGGTAAAAGGAGCACATTATCAACCAACTTTAGTTACAGCACTGGAAGGCCCATAACAATCCCCATTTCCAAATTTAGTTATGGGCCGTTTTTATCAACTTTGAACTATTCAGAAAGAAATGAATTTAGAATTCCTGATTATCATCGCCTGGATATATCCTGGAGTATAAAAGACAGACCAGTAAAAAACAAGCGATTTAGTGGCGAATGGATTCTTTCAGTTTATAATGTCTATGGGCGGAAAAATGCATATGCTATCTATTTCAATAAATATGGAACAGCAAAAAAATTATCTATTCTCGGGAGCGTCTTTCCATCAGTATCTTACAATTTTAAGTTTTAATGGTCTAAAATAAATATGAACGATAAAGGATTTTATCTATCCAAAATAGGCTTTATTATAATCCTGCTCTCATTTTCATGGTGTGTGGAACCATATGACTTTCGTATAAAAAACAATTCACCAAACCTTGTAGTGGAAAGCTATATTTCAAACAAATCATTTAATGAAACGATAGAGTTCCCATCAGATGGTAGATATTTTGAAGTCAAATTAAAATGGACAAGTGATGTGATTAATATTCACGATGAAGTCGAGAGTAATGCAAATGTTTCGATTATAAGTAGTATGAATCAAGTATGGGAATATGAGGAAATACCTTCAGGATCAGGAACGTACGTACTCCTTGAGGATGATTTCAAAGCAATGAATTCAATAAAATATAAACTTGATATTAGACTCGCTAATGGAGATATTTATGAGTCTTCCTGGGAAGAGTTGCCCAAATCATTACCTCAGGAGATGGGGGAAGTTTCATATAGGGAGATTGATAAGAAAGGATATATTTACAAGGCAAGTGAAAAAGTAATTGATGATATTAGAGGTGTAGATTTGTATGTGGATTTACCAACAAACGCTAATTCTTCCCCGATATTCTACAAGTGGAGTTTTACTCCTATGTGGATACATATAGCTACATTTACCCTGCCAAGTCAACCGATTCATAAATGCTGGATCACGAACAAAAACTATCTTTCAAACTATGTACTTCAAAAAGATATGAAAGGTGGATATCCTCAAAAACAGATCTTTATTAAAACCCTTAATAACAGTAGAGTTTATAAGGATTTTTCTCTATTGATATCTCAGTTTTCAATGTCAGAAGGCTATTTCTTATTTTGGAAAGAGCTCCAGGAACAAAGCGAAAAGGGAGGTCTGTTTGATGCTCCTCCATTTAATTTACAAACTAATTTCAAAGCTGTAAATACAACTAAACCGGTATCCGGATATTTTGGTGTTGTTGAAGAACAGGCGAAAAGATGGTATTTCAATATATACGACCTTTCTTACAATATCTATGACAATATCGATGATCTCTGCAATATTAGTTATGGGCCGGATGGTCCTGGGGGGCCGGAATGCTACAATTGTTTGGATTATGCTTCGGGAAAATCAACCAATCTGGAACCTTCATGGTGGGAGGAATGAAAAATTCATCACCATAATATATGCAATTAGCTGGCGCGTATTTGGAATGCGTGTCTAACAATGCCCATGTCTATCGTCCTGTCAGGCGTTTCCTCTTGGCAATGAATATGTCGGGTAGAAATACCCGACAGCAAATTAAGTTATTGATGTCTATTTCATTTCTGTTTTTCAGGCGATTTTCCTGCTTTTTCAGGGTCTTGGCTCGTATGAAAAACATCTGTGACAATTACAACTTCCATTACAGGAGATACTCATAAATAATCTTGTGACTTGCTTCTAACAAATACCTGCTATCCTGACCTATTTTATTCAATAATGGCTCCGGGCTACCGGACTCTGGAAACTCCTTTAACTGATCCGTCCGATTAAAAATTCTATCTACGATCTTTTGAGCCAAATCAAGACTTTTCTCCTTGAAAAAGATATGATCAAATATATCATCCAACTGTTGGAACGCAAATGGAGTCCACTTAACTTCAATATTTCTATCAGCCATCTTTACCTAAAAAATATTCCCGGGCCTCTGACTGGTCAATTAAATCTCCACTCTCAATAGCTTTTCTGGAAAGTGTGTTCCTCGAATAATACTCATCTTTGCTCATTGGTGACAGGCTGGCATCATACCTCTTAGCCCTACCATAAGCCAGTAAGTTCTTTATTGCTTCAATTAAATGGATATCTTCAACTTTATCCAGTTCCATTTTTATTAATTCTATCTCCGATTTTAATTTCATGATTTTATTTTTTTGTGAAGATAACGATTTCATATAATAAAAATGATTTAACCCAACGGATTACTTCGCTAGAGCTTCGTTAACCCAAGGGATGATATTTCATTTTCGTCCTGTCAGGTGTTTCCACCTGGCATCACGCAAATGTTGAGAAGAAATACCTAATACCAAAAGTATTATTTACCCACCTCTCCCCTTCTCAGGAAGATTTTTCTTGAACACTGCTAAATGCGCATAAAAAAAGCCGGATAAATCCGGCTTTTTTAATTTATTAATTATTAACAAAAATCTTAATTCACATCCCAGAAAATATTTGACTGGGGTGTATCTCCATTATTCAATCTGCTGGCAGCCTCATCCTTATTTGCCTTATTTCGCTGACCTTCATTTACAGGATAAATCATACGAACCGGAATGTCAGACATTTCCATGCCCGGAGGAGGAGTAAATCCATCAAAATCGAGTCTTCTCCAAGTAGTCCAGCCCTCATAGCCATTGTTAAATAAAGCCAGCCACAACTGAGAACCGATTTTTTGCTTCCAATCACCCTGTGCAGTACCATAAGCTACGTCAGGCTGAGCAAGGTAAGTAGTAATATCCGCTGCATCTACTCCCCATTCTTCCATTGACATTTGAATGCCCATATTATAATGAACTTCCGCAGTCCCTGCTACATTATATCCTCCTCTTTCTATAGCTTCAGCCATGAGAAAATGCATTTCTGACGCATTAATAATTGTCCCTGGGAGATCGGGAGTATGGAAAATATCTCCTATTTGTGTAAACGCCTTGAAAGAGTTTGCATCACCATATATTGCGCCTACAAAAACACCATCGCCAAGATTCTCCTGGAAATATATAGGTCTCCTCGGATCATTAAGCGCGTTCATTTTATCAACTAGCGTATTTGCAGCTAAAAAATCTGATCTTCCACTAAGAACCAGATCTTCATATTGTGGATTTGTATTTGGTGCACCACTTAGATAGGCCATAGAAAAATTATCTTCATTTGCCTGAATAACACCTGCAGTCAAAGCTGCATTTGCCATAGATACCGATTTTGCAGGATCAACATCTGCCAACCTCATCGCTAATCTGAATTTTAACGCGTTTGCTGCCATTTTCCATTTCGCAACATCACCATTATATATTGGATCCTGACTTCCGGAAATTCCGAAAACATTATCGTCTAATGAAGCAATCGCAGCATCTAATTTATCAATGATGCTTGTATAAATTAGTCCCATGTCACCGTACTTAGGGTTCAAATTAGTAGGATCAAGAGCTTCATCATATGGAATATGGCCAAAGGTATCAACCAAAACAGACCAGGCATAAACCATAACTACATCGAAAATAGCCAACTGATTCTTCTTGATATCAGGAGCAAGTGCCCCCTCATCAAGCGCTTCAATCAAGGCCCTTCCATCAGTCATATCTCGCAAAGCATTTCTGTACAAATTTACATAAATACTCGCTGGAATATTCCTGGTGACCATGTTATACTGGCTTTCTTCAGGATAAGTAGCTTGTGCCCAATATTGTGAGTATAATTTAAATACTCCTTCATTTACATTAATGGCCTGTAATTGATCGACCATCTCTTTTAATCCATTGGTGAACAGCGTCTCGCCGGGGACGACCGTTGCTGCTTTCCTTGGAGTGTTGAGATCCACAAGCCTGTCATTGCAAGAGACGCTGACGACAGCCATTGTTACTATTAATAATATTATCTTTTTCATAATAATTTCTTTTCTAAATCATTAAAAATTAAAATCTAACTTGAATCCCATGGTCTTAACTGTTGGGTATGAGCCACTTAGGTATCCCTGGCCGTTGCCTGCACCCAATCCGGATTCAGGATCGGCAAATTCTATATTCTTACTGATAATCCATAGATTTCTACCAACGAATGATATTGCAATATTACTTGCAAATGAATTGATAAGATCATTTGGTAAAGTATATGTTAAAGTAAGCTCTCTTAGTTTAACATAAGAAGCATCATAAACTGTCATTGCAGCCGGGTTCTTTGTGCTATTTCCCCAATAATAGGTGCCTGCATAATAACCTGACTTACCTCGTACAGTATTCTCTGTACCATCTTCCTGAACACCTTCAAGTATTCTACCTCCTCCTTGGTCAGCAGGATCCCTTACCGGATTTCCGAGGTCATTAAGTCCTGCAGTATAATATGGAAGACCTGTACCCTGACCATAGTGCATATCAAGAGAATACACATCTCCACCTTTTGACATATCAACTAAGAAACCAAGGGTAAGCCCTCTGTAGGTAAACCTGTTATACATGCCACCATTCCAGTCAGGATTTGGATCTCCGATAATTTGGTCGGCTACCGCTTTGTAATGTCTTCCATCTGGTTGCACTACGCGCCTTCCGTTTAAATATTCAAAACCAGTACCTCTCAATACTCCATAAGGTTCGCCTACTGTAATATTTGTAGAAATACCACCCTGGTAACTGCCAATCACAAAATTGTCAACTCCAGGAAGAGAAAGTACTTCACTTACATTTTTAGACCAGTTGATGTCCATAGCCCATGTAAATGCACCGGCTCTTATGATGTCGCCACCAATACTTAGTTCTACTCCCTGGTTTTGGATTTCTCCGCCATTGAGTACTTTAAAACCATAACCGGTTGCTAAAGAGGTAGAAATAGTAACGATTTGATTTGTTGTATTGGTTTTGTAGAAAGCTACATCCATCCTGGCACGATTTTGCCATGCGGAAGCCTCAAAACCAAACTCAATACTGTTTGTTCTCTCAGGAACCAGTTGATCATTCCGTTTTGTACTGGAAGTTGAGAACATTACCGCATCTCCAAAGTTATCGCCTTTAACAAAAACGTCTGTAGTTCTGTTTGGTCCGGTATCGTTTCCAACAGTTGCATAGCTTGCTCTCAATTTTGCGAAGTTCAGCCAGTTACTGTTCAGGTGCTCACTAAATACCCAACCCAATGAAACTGATCCATAAGGATATGTATTGTCATTAACAGGTAGTGCGGAGCTAATATCAATTCTTCCTACTAAATCAAGATAAAGGAAATTGTTATATCCGAAGTTCAGATTTGTGAAATATCCATATACTTCCTTTCTTTCATCTATTTCAATTGGTGTTGGTAAAGATAAAACTGAATTGCTCAAGGTATAAAGATCGGGTACTACCAACCCTCCTTGTGTGGAATTCCGGTTTCTTTCATAATTATTTCTTCGAATATTTGTTCCCAACAACCCGTAAAAAGAAATATTATCAGTAAGATGTGTATCTGCGGTAAGCATAAGGTCCATATTATACTCGCTATTGAAAATGTCCACTCGATTATAACCGGAAGGTTCATCTAATGCATTTATACCAAATTCCGTAGGCACGCTACCAATTGCCCTTCTTTCTTCACGCAACTCCCTGTAATCATCCATGGTAACGCGGCCCATGATTTTCAACCAATCATTAATATCGTAGGTAAGAGAAACATTACCAATAATGCGGTTACGTTCGTCTGTTGAATAATTTTTATAACGGGTCCAGTAAAGGTTGTCCCAGTAAATCGGAGTCATGTCTGCTTGTGCAGGATCCATATGAGGAAAATTCATATTCCATGTACGGTTCTGACCTCCGGACTTTTCGAAAAGTTCTCTTTGCTGTTCAACATCTACATTGACTTCCCACCATTGCCTGAAATTGGCCATCATGTTATCACCATAACCTGTTGAGTATCTTCCTTTACCTTTGGTATTAATGAAATTAATGCCCACATCAGCCCGCAATCGCTTATGAAGCTGACTACTGGCATTCAGGCTGAAATTATTCTTATCGATTTTACTATTTGGCAAGATACCTGTTTGACTATAATTTGTGTATCCAAAACGGAATGTATTATTCTCATCACCACCATGTAATGCAATTGAATTATTAAACGTATTGGAGGTTTCAAAGAAATCAACCGGTGTATTTGCGGCGGCTGTATATGCATAAGGTTTTCCATAATTTTCAGACTCCGGCCAGAATGAATCCCATTGCCAGATTGGCGTTCCGGCATAATCAGAGAACTTAGCTCCATAAGATCCGTCTTCTGTAGTTGGAACTACAAAATCATCAACACCATCTCCATTGGCGTCATATTTGAGTAATCTATCGTCTGGCGCTGCTCCATAATAAGGTCCGTAACCGGCACCATATTCATCCTGATATTTAATGAAGGTTGATTTGTCGATATTACCTGCAGTATAGGAAGTAGAAAAATCGACTCCAATGCCTTTTCTAGA
>JAJRQT010000119.1 GCA_024280115.1 Bacteroidota bacterium
ACTTTCTTCTTGGCTTAAAAAAGATTTTCTACCCCAAATTGACAATACAGCCTGTCAGGCTCCTTGGCGTAAAAAGACACATTATCAGTTAGTTAATGAAATATTAAAGCCCTAAGGTTAACGACTATGGTGTTGTCACCAACAAGCATTTAACCATAACCATTTTAACCATAGGATTAGCGTTTATTTTTTGTTGGTCACAAGACCAACAAAGGAATCTTTCTTTTAATGATCTTTAGTTATCCACACTTTCCAAAAACCGCTGTACATTGTTCAACTCCAATAGGTTTAGTTATTTATGTAAATGACTTATATTGAAGGAGTAAATAAAATATAACGACAAACCCAATGGATACCATTTTTCATAAATACAAACGACTACTAAAAAGGATAATATTTTTTATTCACATTGTGATTATTATAGGGTTTAGTAATAAGGCAATTGCAGAAGATTTGCACATAGAAGTCAGGCAAGCTAAAATCCCAATACTAAAAGAATTAGCCTTTAACCCGGTTTTAAGAATTAAAATCACAAATAATAATTCCGTTACACTTAAATCGCTCAGCCTAATTACCTCGGGAACTACAAACCTTCAGGACCTGAAATCTATTGGCGCTTTTATGAGTGGTAAAGACTCGGCATTCATAAGAAGCAGGCCATTTAATATCACCGAAAATATTAGTAAAGTAATAGAGTTGAAAGGAAAAATGAAACTTGACCCCGGGGTTAATTATATTTGGATTTCTTGCGAATTGAATAGTAACGCAGACATACTCCATTTTGTAAACATCAATTTAGAGGAAATTCGGTTGAAGGGAATATCTGATCCCAAAATCCAATTTGATGCTGACCAAACACCACACAGAATGGGACTGGCTCTAAGAAGTCACGGGCAAGGTGGCGTGGATACTTATCGCATCCCAGGCCTGGCAACTTCCTCAAAGGGAACTTTGATGGCCGTTTATGATGTTCGCCGGGGTTCGGGAAGAGACCTTCAGGGAGATATTGACATTGGCTTGAGTAGAAGTTTTGATGGTGGTAATAGCTGGGAACCGATGCAGATTGTGTTGGATATGGACAATTGGGGAGGTCTGCCACAAAAGTTCAATGGAGTTAGCGATGCCAGCATTTTGGTAAATGGAGATGACATTTATATTGCCGGGTTGTGGATGCATGGTGTGATCAATAAGGAAGGAGAATGGGTTGAGAACCTAACTGAGAAAAGTACTGATTGGAATCACCAATGGAGAAATAAGGGTTCACAGGCAGGATTTGGTGTAAAGGAAACTTCTCAGTTCCTCATTACAAAAAGCACCGTTGATGGTAAAACCTGGAGCGAACCGGTAAATCTAACCAAAATGTGTAAAAAAGAGGATTGGTGGCTTTGGGCGCCGGCTCCCGGAAGAGGAATTGTTATGGAAGATGGAACTTTGGTTTTCCCAACCCAGGGCAGAGATCGTGAAGGTTTGCCATTCTCGAATATTACTTATAGTAAGGACAGCGGAAAAACATGGCAAACAAGCAATCCGGCAAGTCATAATACTACCGAAAACTCGGTAGTTGAGTATGAACAAGGGAAATTGATGCTAAATATCCGGGACAACAGAAATCGAATTGAAAAATCGGCAGCCAATGGCAGGGCAATTTTTTATACAACAGATCTTGGAAATACATGGGAAGAACATCCTACTTCTCATGGTGCACTGGTAGAACCTGTTTGCATGGCAAGCCTGTATAAACATGTTTATAATTCGGGTAACAGTAATAATTCGGTATTGCTCTTTTCAAATCCTAATTCCAAATATCAGCGAATTAACCAGACAATAAAGATGAGCTTTGACGGAGGAAAAACCTGGCCGGTAAAAAATTGGATATTATTAGATGAGGGTAAGGGCAGGGGATATAGTTGCCTGACAAGCATCGACGAGCATACAATAGGAATTGTATATGAGGGAAGTCGCTCAGATTTAATTTTTCAGAAAATTGATATCAGTGAATATATAAAGTGAGAAAATCAGAAGGATCCATTATCTTTGAGGGATGATAAATATTGAAAGTTAAGGGTATCGTATCGACGACAATGAGTGTATGATGCGACACTTTTTTATTGAGATTTTCGTTTGTTTTTTTATGTTTGTAACCCAATATATTTATTATTTAATTTATTGAGAACTGAATTACCAGGAAATATTGTTATAACAGGAATATGGATTTAGTTGAGTTTAATACCCTCCCGATGCAATATCAAGCCCAGTTTACCTGGGATAATGGAATATTTCTCGCTACGAGAAAAACGAAGGCACACGTAATCAATCTCTACCATACTAAAAAATTCTTCGTTGAGGTGCATTTTTCACTAAGGAACGAAGGTGTAGATAAGATTGTCAGCTTTACAAACCTGGATAACTTACAGCCCTTTTTAGATCAGATAGAGCTTTCCGATTTTATGAATTCATAGAGTTGAAGATTGAAAACAAGATTGATAAAGTTTTGAAATATCAATCCCTTCAATCTTGTACATTTTATAATTATCAACCATTTACTTCTACTTTACGAACTTGGCTTTAACTTATTTAATTGTGCTAAAAACCTTCAAGCCTGCCTACCGGATTTCTATGATTTAAACAAGCGTTGTAGCATAAGAATTTTCATATTTTCTATCTTGCTGAACACAAGCGAAAATTCTATGGATCAGCTTATTCCTCACAGCATTGATTATTGACATTTTATTTTTTCCTTCAG
>JAJRQT010000120.1 GCA_024280115.1 Bacteroidota bacterium
ATCGTTCAACCTGTTGTATAAAAAACTTCCCCCTTTATCGTATTAGATATTTTATCCAACCTTGTAACACTTTTACTATTTGAAGTCTTGTCGCTATATTGGGGAAGCATTTTATACAACGCTATATAGTTAGGCATAATATAAAATGAATAAGGGACATTTAGATAGAATTCTTGAAAAACATAAAGCCCAACCTGTTGGAAGTGGCTATGTTGACATTATCGTCTGGAGAGATAACTATCAAAACCTAGTTCAAGCCTTGGTTGAAAACGGATTTGAAATTGAAAGTATTTCTTGGTGGGAATGGTGTGAAAAAGAAAATGAATGCAAATATGGTTTAGGTGGTCCAAAGAGTGAATACTATGATGGATGGTTTGCAGAATTAGCCACCGAAGTAGATGACTTGAAATTATCAGACAAAGAACCTCAAGAAACAATTCAAAAGATTCTGAATTTTATTGAATCTAAAACTATTGGATTCTCTGATGAGAAGGTTTGGTTTCAAAAATCAAAATGGTTGACGCCAGCTATTTGGTTAAATGTGCCTGACGATTGGAAAAATAAAAAAAGTGCCTACATTATATAAATTTAATTGCCACACACAGCCACCTCATAGCCAAAGCAACTAATTTTATATTTACCGTTGTTGTGCTATATTAAAATAATTCGAAAGCAATGTCATATAAATTAAGTGGATACAAAGTTTTCATAGCTTCTCCAGGAGGACTTGATGATGAAAGGCGAGCATTTGCGAAAGAAATTGAAGACTACAACCGGGTTGAAGCAGTGCATAGAGGTGTCATATTTCAAGCAGTTGGATGGGAAGACACCCTTCCTGGAATAGGAAGACCTCAGAGTATAATAAATGAGGAATTAAAGCAATGTGATTATTTCATCCTATTATTGCATGACCGATGGGGTTCTAACCCTGGTAAGAATAAAAAAAATGCCACGTCCGGCACTGAGGAGGAATATCTTACTGCATTGGATTGTTTTCAAGAAAAAAAATATTCAATGAATCAAATAGTATGCTTATTTAAATCTGTACCACCTCATCAACTTGCTGACCCTGGACCCCAATTACAAAAAGTAATAGATTTTAAAAGGAAAATTGGAAATGAAAAGAAACTATTGTATTCTAATTTCACTTCAGTCGATGAATTTAACTCTTTGATACGGAAAAATCTTGCAAAATGGCTGAGGGATGATAATTCGGGAGGAGATGGTGGTTACCTATATCCTAAAGGTCCACCGGATTTACCGGTGGATATCGAACCAAAATCTGATCTGGATATTACTAATCCAATAGATACTGAGATCCAGAATATCATTGATAGTGCATGGAAATATGCTAAAGAAGGTAAATTGGTTGATGCTGAAATAGAATTCTCAAAAGCATTAATAGAAAGTCCTTCAGAAAATCAATTATTAAATTTTTCGAGATTCTTGATTGGCACTGGTCAGCTAGAGAAAGCAAGCGTTATGATTGATCGGGCCATTCATTTGGCCAAGGCTGGCAGTAATTTGATTATGAAAGCTCGTGCCTTCACATTTAAAGGAATAGTCCTTAGAACTAGAGGAGATTTGGATGGAGCCGAAGAAATGTATAAAAAGTCTCTGGCGAATAACGAAAAGCTTGGACGGCTTGACGGAATGGCTGTTGATTATGGAAATCTTGGATATGTCTTTCAAATCAGAGGAGATTTAGATGGAGCCGAAGAAATGTATAAAAAGTCTCTGGCAATTAACGAAAAGCTTGGACTGCTTGACGGAATGGCTTCTGATTATGGAAATCTTGGAAATGTCCTTAGAACCAGAGGAGATTTGGATGGAGCCGAAGAAATGTATAAAAAGTCTCTGGCAATTACCGAAAAGCTTGGACTGCTTGACGGAATGGCTTCTGATTATGGAAATCTTGGAAATGTCCTTCAAACCAGAGGAGATTTAGATGGAGCCGAAGAAATGCATAAAAAGTCTCTCGCTATTGACGAAAAGCTTGGACGGCTTCAAGGAATGGCTATTCGGTATGGAAATCTTGGAATAGTTTTAAAAACCAGAGGAGATTTAGATGGAGCTGAAGAAATGTATAAAAAGTCTCTGGTGATTGACGAAAAGCTTGGACGGCTTGACGGAATGGCTGTTGCTTATGGAAATCTTGGAAATGTCCTATATGCCAGAGGAGATTTGGATGGAGCCGAAGAAATGCACAAAAAGTCTCTGGCGATTAACGAAAAGCTTAGACTGCTTGAAGGACTGGCTGATCAGTACGGAAATCTTGGAAATGTCCTTCAAACCAGAGGAGATTTGGATGGAGCCGAAGAAATGTATAAAAAGTCTCTGGTGATTAACGAAAAGCTTGGACGGCTTCAAGGAATGGCTAATCAGTATGGAAATCTTGGAAATGTCCTTAATGCAAGAGGAGATTTGGATGGAGCCGAAGAAATGTATAAAAAGTCTCTGGCAATAGCGAAAAAAGTTGGCCTCAAGCCAATGACTGAAGTAATAAGTCAAAACTTAAAAGCACTAAAAAAAAGTAAAAAGTAGAATTTGAAAAATACAGCACACAATAATATGGAATCATATTTAAGTGGGTCCAGGGGATCTCACTAAATTTTTGAACCCTGATCTGTGTCTGGGCAGGATCAACATATTGGGGACTTTATCTGTGTAATTTCGATCTTTCTAATTTAACGAACATGGGTGCATCATCTTCCCGACGCGAGGATGGAATAATCCAAATTCTTCCTGCGAAACTGATCCGGATACATTGACCTTCCTGTGTTTTTGACATTTGTGTCTTCATAATTTTATATTTTTGATTGTGAAGAGTTCAACGATAACCTGTCTAACTCAAAGATTTGTTGCTTTTAGGTTAAGTTCAACAATGTATATCAAATCATAACACCTTATCGGGATGCTACGCTTGATTTACCCAATGTTGGGGGCATGCTGAGATACCGGTGAAATTCACAAATAAATATGATATTTGGAGAATATATTCACGTAAAAACATAACTATCAGTGAAAAAGTTCACTATAAGTATTATCTTTGCAAGAAAAAACTATGTATTTAAGATATTTGGAGAAGAAAATAGAAAAGAGAATTGGGTCAGGAAAAGCAATAGTTTTAATTGGACCAAGACAGGCTGGTAAAACGACTTTAATAGAAACAATTCTTAAAAATAAAGATTATTTACTACTTGATTGTGATGATCCCAAAACAAGAATATTCTTAACAGAACCAAATACAGAACAAATTCGTTCAATTCTCGGCAAATATAAATATGTATTCATTGATGAAGCCCAAAGAATAAAAGGGATTGGACTTACAATGAAGATAATTACAGACAGATTTAAAGATATTCAATTATTTACAAGTGGTTCTTCTTCGTTTGATTTATCAAACCAAATAAATGAACCACTAACCGGACGAAAATGGGAATATCAATTATTTCCGATTTCGTGGGAAGAATATGAAGAACATCATGGATATTTGTATTCAGAACAGCAACTTGAAAACAGATTGCTATATGGATTTTACCCTGATGTTTTAAACAATCCAGAAGATGAGATAAATGTTCTTAGGAATTTAGTTAACAGTTATTTATACAAGGATATTCTTTCATTTGCCAATATGCAAAAACCTGAAATTTTGGATAAATTAGTTCAGGCATTAGCATTGCAAATTGGTAATGAAGTAAATTATTCCGAATTGGCGCAGATAGTAAATGCTGATAAAAATACAGTAAGCAAATATATTGATATTTTACAAAAAGGTTATATCATTTTTAAGTTAGGTAGTTTTAGCCGTAATCTTCGTAACGAAATAAAAATGAATAAAAAAATCTACTTTTATGATAATGGAATTCGTAATATGGTAATAGGGAACTTTAATCCTCTTGAATTACGAACAGATAAAGGCGCATTATGGGAGAATTTTTTGATTTCAGAAAGAATAAAACAAATTGAATATAAACAAAGTCTTGCACGCACTTATTTTTGGAGAACCAGGCAACAACAAGAAGTAGATTTTGTAGAAGAAAACAGCGGAAAAATATATGGCTATGAATTTAAATGGAATAATAGGAAAAAAGTAAAATTGCCTAAGACATTTATTGAAACGTATAAGGCAGAAAGCAAAGTTATTGACAGGGGGAATTTTAGAGAATTTGTGAGAATATAAAAAGCCAGCATCCAATAATATGGAATCAAATTTAAGTGGGTCCGGGGGATTTCACCAAATTTTTCCATTTGCCATGCCTACGGCAGATAAATTGAACCCCGATCTGCATCGGGGCAGGCTAAACCTATTGAGGGCTACGAAGAGACAATCATCTGTGTAATTTCAATGTTTCGGTTTTCTACCATCGACACAGATTTTTCAGAAGTTCTACGAGTTGGGAGCCTATATATTTTTCTTAAAACAGAACATTTCATAAGCTGAGAGAATGCCATTTGTTGATCAAGCTGTAAATTTTCAACCTCTAGAAGATCCAGGGTACAGGTTATTTGCCACCTTCATCGAGGAGTTTGATCATACGGTATGGTTTCCTGGCTCAACTGTATTTTCTAAAGTTCGGAGAGCCCCTGAGTCTAGGAAATTTCTGAATACAAACCGTTATAAATTCTTTGCATTCCGGCCTGCCGTGGCGGGGACACAGATCAGGATCAATGCCCTTGGTGATGCGCAACATCCTTCTAAATATTTGGGCTTTGGCTCTCCCAGGCTTGCCCAATGATCTGTGGAGAGCTTACAATCAAATCGAATGTTTTTTGCGTTTATGAATGAAAATGCCTGTTTATGATGAACTTACGAGTAAATTTATCTGCCGCAGGCATGACCTAATATCTGACAAACTTACTGACTTTTCTGAAATTAACGACCAAAGCAATTGGGTTTAGAAAAATTTAACATTTCATACCTCGGTCTGTGGCCCACAGACTGAAAATTTTGATTGTTAAATTGTCTGCGAGCCACAAGTCATAGTTTTTTTTATTAATTTGCTTAAA
>JAJRQT010000121.1 GCA_024280115.1 Bacteroidota bacterium
CGTCCTTTATTCTGCAGGGTGGTGTTTTCTCCTGCTCGCTTTTTTCTACTGGATAATCGATGTACAGGGATATAAAAAATGGACTTTCTTTCTGGTTGTAATCGGAATGAATGCCATCACGATCTGGGTAGGACAACGACTGATAGACTTTGAATTTACATCTAACGCCCTTTTCCTTGGATTTTCTAAATACCTTGGGCTGTTGGCGCCAATTTTCCTCGCATTCTGCATTCTAATGATTAAATGGCTGTTTCTCTGGTTTTTATACAAACGCAAAATCTTTTTAAAAGCTTAATTATACCGAATGTTCTTTAACCTGAAGTAAATTGAAATAATTATAATATAATATGATGAAGCACAATTTGAGGTTTGCTGATTTCTGCAAATTCCATTTCCTCCTTCTGTTTCTAATTGGTGTACTATTTATGGATATCGCTTGTTCAGATACAGATAAACACATATCGGCTGAAGATAAACCGAATATTATTTTGGTGATGATCGATAATTTGGGTTTTTCGGAAATTGGTATAAATGGAAATGATTTGGTGAAAACTCCAAATCTTGACCGCTTTGCAAGGAATGGGATTCAGTTTGCTCGTTTCTACAGCAATCCCATGTGTGCGCCAACCCGTGCCAGTTTGATGACCGGACGATATCACTATCGAACGGGGGTAATTCATACATCGCGCGGAGGAGCTAAAATGTTTGGAGATGAAGTGACAATTGCTGAATATTTAAAAAGTGATGGGTATGCCACAGGTATTTTTGGAAAATGGCATTTGGGAGATAACTATCCAATGCGCCCTCAGGATCAGGGTTTCGATGAAATTCTAATACATAAGTCAGGCAGGCTCGGGCAGGTTCCTGATAGTCCCAACACTTATATAAACCCTAAACTCTGGGAGAATGGTCAATATGTGCAAAAGCAAGGATACTGTACCGATATATATTTTGATGCGGCGATAAACTTCGTTGAAAAGAATCAAAAAAATCCCTTCTTTGTTTATTTGCCTACCAATGTAGCCCATGCGAGTACGGAGGTGGGAGTGGAGGTACCAGAAAAATATAGCACCCCTTATCTGGCAAAAGGCCTTGATAAAAAAATTGCCACAGTTTGTGGAATGCTCAACAATTTTGACGAAAATTTTGGACGATTGATCACAAGCTTAACCACACTTAAGTTGAGAAATAAAACAATTGTAATTTTCCTGAGCGATGATGGAAATGTCAGAATAAATAAAACCAATCTGCGGGGACAGGGTTATGCATCTCCCTATGAAGGAAGCATCAAAGTACCGTGTTTTATCCAATGGCCGGATCATTTTTCTAAAGGTTTAAATATTAACCAGATAGCCAGTCATATTGATATTTTACCCACGCTGCTGGATATTGTTGGAATTGATACAAAGACTGGTTTTACCGTGGACGGAATGAGCCTGTTGCCATTACTGAAGGGAAATATTCAGAACAACCCCGATCGGATGTTATTTTTGCAGTGTCAAAGGGGAATGACTCCACACAGGTATCAAAACAGCGCGGTGATTGAGGAAAGATTTAAACTGGTCGGATATCCCGGAACATTCGAAGAAAGAAAACTTGTGACATCCCGGGACAATCCCGTATTGGAACTTTATGACATCTCTGCTGATCCTGCTGAGACTAATGATCTTGCAGAACAGTATCCCAATGAGTTGGAAAAACTAAGATCAGCCTATGACGCCTGGTTTGATGATGTTAAAAATTCACGGCAGTTTCAACCGGGCTTGATTCACATAGGAGCAGATGCTGAAAATCCGTCATATCTCTGCCGTTATCAGGATGCAACTTATATTGACAAAATACCTACCGGGTGGCCGGTTTATATTGAAAGTGAAGGCAACTATGAGATAACTATAAATAGGGGTGAGTCAATAGGGAAGGGACAATTGGTAGTCCGGTATGATTCAACTTATGTTAGGCAACCATTAAATGAAGGTGAGAATCAGGCAGTCTTTAACTTGCCCGAAGGTAAGTTCAAACTCAATGCTTGGGTAAAGGAAGATGGCAAGAAATATGTTCCCAGGCCCAATGAAGACTTAATTGGCGATGTCCTGATAAGGCGTTTATCAGTAAATGATTGAAGACGTAAATTACCCGCGTCTGACTAATTCCACCTTGGAGAAGCCTGCTTGTCTGGTAGGCAGACGTCACTTAAAGTATGGTTTCCATTAAAATAACAGTAGAGAACCTTAAAATTTATCTTAATGGTGTACTAAGCCAGGGGTCAATGGGCTTTGGCCTTGAAGTTTTTGCTGAGGTAAAAGTGAAAGTATGATATGTATAGCTCGCTTCTACTTTTTGGAGGTAAACCTGAGCGCTGAGTAAAGTAGTATTAGCATTTCACCGGCACATATTGTTGTGCCGGTTTTTATATACAGGAAAATGGTGATGGGCGATATTAGTACTATTTGCATTTAGTATATATGGATTCTTGTATGGGAGTGAAATCCATTGTTTATTTGCGTAGGTGCGACAAAGCCTTTGCTTTTCGCAAAAAAACCAGAAATTATTATACGAAAATAATATTTGAAATCCCTAAAAACTTAATCATGAGAAAAAGCATTATTTTGTCATTGTCGCTTGCAGTTGTTATGTTGATCGCGTTGCCCACATTCGCGCAACAGGTAAATAAACTTTCGAAAAAGGAAAAAAAGGAAGGTTGGAAACTGATGTTTAATGGTAAGAACTTCGATGGATGGAGGCAGTGCAATGGTACTGCAATGCCTGATAATTGGGTTATCGATGATGATGCGATGAAAGTATTCACCGGTAAAGGGAAAAAGGAGGGGCATGGTGCCAATGGGGATATCCTTTATCCTGGGGAAAAATTTAAAAATTTTGAATTGTCGATCGACTGGAAAGCCGGTGACAGAGGGAATTCTGGAATTTTTTATTATGTGCGGGAAGTGCCAGGTAAACCAATCTACTATGCAGCGCCAGAAGTTCAGGTGCTAGATAATGTAAACGCTTCGGACAATAAAGTTGACAGTCATCTGGCCGGATCGCTCTACGATTTGATTGCGGCCGATCCAAAAACAGTTAATCCGGCAGGCTCCTGGAATACTGTGGTTATAAAAATCAAAGATGGTCATGCTACCCATACAATGAATGGTGTTGAGGTGGTCTCCTATACTTTGTGGACACCGGAATGGGATCAACTTATTCTCAACAGTAAATTCAAAAATTTCCCGGGTTTCACCGAAGGTGTTGCCAAAGAAGGATATATTGGTCTTCAGGATCATGGATATCCTATCTGGTTCCGCAACATTAAGATTCGCGAACTTTAACGGTTTTTTGTTGCAACAAATATCCATGTAGATATTCATCACTCAATAGAATCGAGCGATTGATTTAAGCCGAAAAATTCACAATTTTTCCTGCCTGCTTGCACCAAAGCAAGTGCATGGCAGGCAGGCGCTCTACGAGACGATAATTGTTTTTAATGACAGACTCTATTTAGTGTCACTAAGAAAACGCATCTCTCGTTTTTGCAATATAATTATTTTAATATTTTATTGCACTCTTAATTTTCTGATTTCTGATGGATTTCGAACTAACTTTTAGCTTTTCCATTTCTGAACC
>JAJRQT010000122.1 GCA_024280115.1 Bacteroidota bacterium
GCTATTTGTCAAACTATTCTTGGTTTTCATTTAGCAAATCATATATTAGCTAACTCGAATTGTTTGAGATTTTTATATTGGAATTTATTTGATATTTGTCAATTGTGATTTGGATTTTGGAAAGAACATCTCATTAAAATAGCAGTAGAGCCAAAAAAATAGAAATATCATCCTCGAATTATGTAAATTGTTTCCTCATTCAAGCATTCAAGCATCACCATTATAGAATAAAGTAAAAATATTTTTTATATGTGAGATAGGGTATTCCCAATGGCCTGTGTCTTTTTTTTAGACGGGAAAAAATAACACTAGATGAAAGGAAATCATATTTATGAAATCATTGGCAGATACCTCGCTGATGAGATAAGCGAAAAAGAGGATAAGATTTTTCAGAATTGGTTAAATGAATCTGAAAGTAATGCCCGGGAATTTAAACTTCACAAAAAAGCATGGGAAGGAACACAAATAAACTATAACCCTTCGGATTCGGAATCAGTATTTAAAAATATATTAAACAAGATTGACGATCAACATGAATTAAAGATTGGTAAAAGTCAAAATCCAAAAACGTCAAAAATAAAACAAAGATTTATTTTTATTACCAAAGTCGCAGCTTCACTGCTTTTGATTGCTTCAATATTGTATTATTTCAATAGTAATATTCTAAAACCCGAAACTCCTGAACTTGCTATACAAACAATTCAAAAACACAATTTTGCAGGCCAAAAATCAAAATTTTATCTTCCGGATGGATCAGAAGTATGGCTAAATGCAGAAAGTGAAATTACATTTCCTGAACATTTTTCAAAAGATAAAAGAGAAGTTGTACTGGAAGGAGAAGCATTTTTTAATGTAATTAAAAATCCCAATCAACCATTTATAGTAATATCGGGGAAGGTATCTACTACAGTTCTTGGGACTTCATTTAATGTAAAGGCTTTTAAAAATGAGCCTGCTGTTTGTATTGCTTTAAAGAGTGGTAAGGTAAAAGTTGAAACAGAGGGCGAACGAGGTAAGGAGGAAATGTTCCTAGAACCGGGAGAGGCCATCAAATATAATAAGTCTATCGCTAAAATGAAGAAAGGAGAATTTGATCAGGAATTGTCATTAGCCTGGAAAGATGGAGTTATTGTTTTTAAAGATGCAGGATTCGATGAAATAATAAATGTATTGAGTAGATGGTATGGTGTAAAATTTGAAATTGAAAACCAAAAAAATAATGAATGGTCATATACCGGATCATTTGACAATGCAATACTTGAAAATGTCTTGCAGAGTATTTCTTTCACAAAGGAGTTCTCTTATCTCATAAATCAAAAAAATGTGACTATTAAGTTTAACTAAAAGCCAATGGAATATATGAACACTTCTTAGATGACTACGATGTTAGGGTTAGATTCCCTGACATTAAAAAAAACTCAGATAACAAATTGAATTGTGGGATTTTCAAACGCTATCTGAGTCTTAAAAATTTATTATTAAATAAACATTCAAAATTATGAAAATTAATCTAATACAACTAATCGTAATGCTATCCAAATACGCATTTATTGGTTTATTTCTGCAGACAATGACATTTAGTTTGTTATTGGCTTCAGAAACAATCGCACAGGAAAACAAAAGTGTGAGAGAAGTCTTTATTGACGTCAAGCTTAAGAATGCTGATGTTTTTGAGACCTTTAAACGGATCGAATCACTGACAGATTTCAAATTTAATTACGAAAGAAAGGATATAATTTCTTCCGTAACGATTTCCATTTATGGTAAACAGCAGTCGGTTGCTGATATTTTAATGGAGGTTTCCAAAGAGGCCAATTTAAAGTTTCGGCAGGTGAATAATAACATTAATGTAAATAAGCTTTCTAATGAATCGGCTGATGAACTTGAAATCGAAGTCATCATCCAGGGCATAACCGTCACTGGAAAAGTAACATCATCGGAAGATAATGAAGGTCTTCCGGGAGTAAATGTTATTGTAAAAGGAACTAGCCAGGGTACGGTAACTGATTTGGAGGGGAATTATTCTCTTGAAGTTCCGGGAGAAGAGACCGTGTTGGTATTTAGTTCGGTAGGATTTTTAAAAGAGGAAGTCATTGTAGGAAATCAAACAATTATTGACTTTGTCCTTTCTCCGGATGTTACTTCCCTCGAAGAAATTGTTGTGATAGGATACGGAACAGCGAAAAAAAGTGATGTTACCGGTTCCGTTGCTAGCGTATCACCGGATGAACTGGTTGACAGACCTGTTGTTAATATTGGACAAGCCCTGCAAAACAAAGTTTCAGGGGTTCAGGTAATTAAGTCAGGAGCGGGAATTCCCGGTTCCAGGCCAGTGATTCGTATCAGGGGTACAAACTCAATTAATTCGAACAGCAGTCCTTTATTTGTAGTAGATGGAATTGTTGGCGTGAACAATGCCTTAGAAAATATAAATCCACAGGATATAAAATCTATGGACATATTAAAAGACGCATCGGCAACTGCTATCTATGGTACACGAGGAGCAAATGGTGTGATCATAATCACTACCAAGCGTGGAGAAGTTGGCAAAACAAAGATCAATTACAACGGTTCAGTGACTATGGGAACAATGCAAAGGCATAATTACACGGTTACTGCTGACCAGTTTATGTATCAGTATTACCAGGCAATTGAGAATACGCCCAAGTATGGTACGCTGAAGACAGAAAAGGATTTCAGAGGGGGCATGGGAACAGGAGACTCATGGTCTGAGATGCCACATTTATTTGAGCAAGTTTCGCAAGGAGAATACTTCCTTGACGTGATAGGGAATGATGGCAATTACTACAAGCCAAGATTTTATTCTGACTGGGAAGATATTGCTTTCAATAATTCCTTTTCACAAGACCACTATATTGATGTGTCTGGAGGAACTGAAACTGCAAAATTTGCGCTATCTGTAGGAAATACATATCAGGACGGACTTATGATTGAGTCTTATTACAAACGAACGAATGCCAGATTTAACGCAGATATTGAAGTAAATAAATGGCTGGGTGTAAGCGCCAACATAATGTATTCCCGTGCTAAAAGTTCAAGGGGCGCTGATGATACCAGAACTGTCTCGGAAGCTTGGCCTATCATTCCAAGCAAATATCCCGATGATCCTGCTATTTATGGCCTATTTGCAGGGAAATGGGCTACAGGAAGAGATTTTCCGATTGGTGAAAACTGGCCTGGCATAGAATATAGATTTGATCAGAGAGATGGTTATTTTCTTAATGAACAGATTACTGGAGGATTTAGCCTGAATGCACAAATCACAGAGAAATTGAGTTTTAAGTCTGACCTTTCAGTAGATAGCAGAAGTGAAAACCAGAGATGGTATAACGGTAACTTTCAGGGTAACAGGACTGCGGATGCAGACGGACGAAACGCAGAGTGGTTCTATTGGCAAAACGAAAACTACTTCAATTACTTCGATGTAGTAGGAGACCATTCCTTTGGTGCTATGGTAGGGCTTTCATGGCAGGAAACTACTTATGATTACATGCGAGCGAGGGCATTTAATTTTTCATCAAACTTCTACCAGTACAATAATTTTGCCGCAGGAACGAATGTGCCAAGGGTTGAATCTGATAATCAAAGGAGCGCTCTGAACTCATACTTTGCACGTGTCAATTATGCCTATAAAGATAAATATTTGGTCACGGCAACTGGACGTATCGACGGATCTTCAAAGTTCGGGCCCAATAATAAATATGCTTTTTTCCCATCTATTGGGGTGGGCTGGAGAATTTCTCAGGAAGACTTCATGACCAGTAGCAGCGTAGTATCTAACCTTAAACTTCGCGGCAGTGCAGGTCAAACAGGTAATCAGGAGATTGGTAGTTTTGTAACCCAAAGGTACATCAATGCCACCACTGTTATGTTTGGAGGCGGCAACAAACTTGCAGGTCTTTATCCCGGTTCTACCGGTAATCCTGACTTAAAATGGGAAACAACTTTTCAGTGGAATATAGGAATTGATCTTGGCCTGTTCAATAACCGGGTGAACCTGGTAATTGACTATTACGATAAATTAACTGACGACATGCTGTTTAATCTCCCATTGCCAGAATCAACCGCGCCTGGTAGCGCTTTCGTAAACTTCGGTCAGGTATCAAATAAAGGGATAGAATTAGGATTGAATACCGTCAATATTGAAAATGATAACTTCTTGTGGGAAACTAACTTCACAATATCCGCGAATAAAAATGAGATTTTGAAACTTGGCCCAACAGGCGCCGACGTTTACCGTGACACTGGTGCAGGAAACGCCACTTCTGTATATAGAGTCGGAGAGTCTATCGGATCATTCTTCGGTCTCAACCGAATGGGTGTTTACGGCACAGATGAAGCAGCATTGGCAGCACGCTATGGCAGGGTGCCTGGCGATTTAAAATTTGAAGATGTAAACCAGGATGGAAAGATCGAATTGATATCTGATGGAAACGTAATTGGTAAGACATATCCTGATTATTATGGTGGTTTCATCAATACATTCAGATATAAGAATTGGGATGCAAACATCAGCATACAATTTGTTGGTGGTGTTGACAAGGCAATCGTGCATGAATCTGCTGAAGACCGTCAGTTTGTATCGGGTATGGTAAACAGAACGTTGGATGCATGGCGTCCCGACTACCAGGTAGATGGCCTTATGGTAGCTCAGATACGAGCAGGTAATGCGGGAGCACGTTATGACTCATTCACAGACACCCACGAGATTTATAACGCTGCATTTATTAGAGGTTCGTTGGCATCAATAGGCTATACGGTTAATGATGTAATTGGTATTAGCAGATTGCGAGTTTATGTTGCAACGGAAAACTTCTTCCTTTTAACACCAATTGAGTTAGAAGGGTATGACCCTGAAGGTAGTTCACCGGGTAAAGGGCGCGACAATGTCCAAAATATTGACAAGTATCAATATCCTAATCCTACAAACTTTATTTTAGGGGTTAATGTTAGTTTCTAATTTATAAAGAGATAATACTATGAAATATAAAACAAATAATATCGTGATTAGATCCATTATGATTTTAATGGTATTCTTTATTTCACTTAGCGGTTGTGATAAGTTTTTAGAGGAAGTACCCACAAAAGAACTTACTGCTTCAGCGGATCTCTCGGCATCAGAATATGGTGAACCTTTAGCAGTTGGTGCTTATCGTATGTTGTCCGCATGGACAGGAGGCGCAAGAGATTGGGGAAATATATTACCTAATACATTGGAGTTCCCCACAGGTGGCGCATTTACAGGCGAACCACATGCCAGATTTGATAAATATACAAGTAATCAGGTTACGGGAAACCTTCTTGATAATTTTAATAATCAATGGACAAATTGGTATAGAGGTGTACAAGCTGCTAACCTTGCTTTGTCTTTACTTCCTGAAGTAGATCTCCCGGAAGTAACATTAGCTCAATATATTGGTGAAGTACGTGCTCTAAGGGCATTCTATTATTTTTGTATCGTTCGGTACTGGGGTGATGCCGTGATGATCACGGAACCGCTTGAGGATGTGGCTCTGGCAGAGATGCCACGTACAAGCCTTAATGTGATATACGATGAGATAATTATCCCGGATCTTGAATTTGCGCTAAGTAATGTCCCTCCTGGAAAATCAGGTGATGGACGTGTAACTCAGGATGTTGTCAGCGCAATATTGGCGGATGTTTACCTTACGGCATCCGGGTATCCCTATCAGGAAGTGGCTACCAGCCCGGAGAAAGATTGGTGTGGAGAAGGATCATGGTCCATGACCGAATATCCTGTGAACGGGGGAAGTTCCACAGAATTTTTACAAAAAGCTAAAACACTTCTTGATGGGTTGTATGGTCTGTATTCACTAGGAACTTATGAAGATTTACATGATCCGGCTATGAACAATAAAGGTGAAGCAATATTTCAAGTGCAGTATTCATCTGAAAGCGGATTTACAAATGGCATATTGCAACCATCACTACCATTGCTGACTAAGATTTCGAAATCTGATGAAAACGGATCATTTGTTCCTGCTGAGCATTATTGGGAATCTTATGCTGCAAATGATTTACGCGCCCAGGAACGTCAGATGTTCTTTACATGGGATACAAATATTGACGATGTAACCGATACCGTTCGATTTTGGCCTCCCCACCTGTATAAGTATTACGATGTAGCGGCTGTGAAATCAACCGAAGGTTCTGGCCTGAATTGGTCGCATTACCGTTATGCTGATATCCTGCTCATGCTTACCGAAGTGAATTGGGCTTTGGGTGGAAGTGCCGCAGAGATCGAAAAAGGCATTAATGAAGTACGGGCAAGGGCAGGATTAGCTCCCCTTAGTGGCGTAACACTTAAAGACATTCTCAGCGAGCGTGCCTGGGAGTTGGTATTCGAAAACAAAATGCTTTGGGATCAGCGTCGTACAAGAAGGGCCATTGTATATGGTGATAAAGAGATTTCAGACATTCAGAACTTCGTGGGGCACCAGCCAGCAATTTTTGATTTTGCCTTTACTCCTCAGCATTTATTATCGCCTATACCTGGTGATGAAATGGCTAATAATGGTAAAATTGCTCAAAATTTCGGGTATTTACCAGTCCAGGCTAGCGGTGACGGTCAGTAAATAGTGTATAAAAATATAAACTGAATAAATATGAAAACTAAAAATATATTATCGATATCATTAATAGCATCTTTTATATTAATGATGGGTTGTACTCCTCAACCATATTTTGACATTCCCTTGGATGAAAATGGTGATGTAATATTTAATGGTATTTCTGAAGTCACATCAACCGGTGTTACAGTAGCAGATAATGATTTCACCATTAATGCATATTTCCCGAATGCAAAATCGGGCGATGCTATGGAATCAGAGGTATTAAAAAACCAGGTGCCTTCATGGGACCCCGGAGGAGCATTACAGTTATTGCCCCTGGATGGGACAATAAAAAGTATAACTGTAGGAAGTGATTTAAAAACTTCTGTTACCTATACAAAGGCGGAAGCCGGTTTGGTTAATGTCGGCGATGTGATAACCGTTGTATTTTCAGGGGCTACCGATTCAGGTATTATTAAAATTACGCTTGAAGAATAGCTAATTAAATTACCTATATTTTGTTTACTTAGGCACTGTTAAAATTAGCAGTGCCTTTTTTTTTTAATAACAATTAATTTATTGACAAGAAAATGTGGCACAATCATAAAGACATATTAGAGAGATTCAAGGCTGGCGATAGTTATGCATACGAGAAATTATATAGATTATATAGAGAAGATGCGTTCAGGTTTTGTAATTATATATTAAAAGATAAAAGCGAGTCTGAGAACATTATTCATGATGTTTTTCTAAAAATCTGGATAAAGAGATCTTATGTCAATCCCGACCTCAATTTTAAATCCTACTTATTAACCATTGTTAAAAATCATGTGGTTGATTATTATAAAGAGGAAAGAAAAAATAGATTTTTAAAAGAAAAATTTAGAGAAATAGCTTCTGAACATATGAGAATTAATAATGAGTATAAAGAAGAGCGAATTGAAAAAATAAAGGAAGAGATTGGGAATCTTTCAGAAAGGAAAAAGGAGATTTTTACGCTTAATTATGAAGAAGGATTGTCATATAAAGAAATTTCCAATCAACTAAATATATCATTTAACACTGTTAAAAATCACTTAGTAATATCTAAGCAAATCATTAGAGAAAAACTAATATTAGCCTGATGCTACAAAAAAGAAAAGAATAGAATTTTCCATTTTGAATTATTGTTGATCAAAATCAACAGGAATGGCCATGAATAAGTGATATTGTAGAGAAAACCCTCTGGTCGTGAGTATGAAGACAGCATGAACCAGTTGATTTTGGAGGTGATCAAAATTCATTCATTTAAAGAAATTCACTTTGGGTTAATAAATCGTAGCTGATGTTATAACAAGATTGATTCTCTTACCCATTAAATCTTATGTAGATCAATTTTCATTACAATGTTTGTAGGTGGTTCTTAATAAATGAAAATATGTTGCAAACCGTGATGTTGGCAGCTATGGGATAATCTTCATCAGTGATACAAATAATATAATTTTTGGAGGTTTTAAGATCGGCAATAGAATTATTTAACCCTTTGGTAACTTTGGGGCTTGACGTATATTTAATCTCAATGGCTGCTAAAGGAGTATTAGCCTTTGTTAAAATTAAATCACATTCAGCGCCATGATGAGTTCGATAATAGCAAAATCCAAAATCAGGATGGCAATGAGTATAAATCTGCTCGATAATGTATCCTTCCCAGGAATGGCCAATTATGGGATGCCCTTGCAATTGAATCTGAGTGTGAATACCTAAAATTGCATGCAATATCCCAGTATCCCTGATATAGATTTTAGGAGATTTCACCAATCGTTTTTTTATATTATAGTAATATGGTTCAAGTATTTTTATTAAAAATGCCTCAGATAGAAAATGAAGATATCTCTTCAATGTCGGAATGGAAATCTCCAATGATTTTGACAGCAAATTCATATTTAAAATATTGCCATGTATATGCGCCAACATAGACCATAAATTCCGCAGAGTTGTTGGAGATACTTTCAAGCCAAGTAAAGGCAAATCCCTTTCAACGTAAGTTTGAATGTAATTATCCAACCATGCTTTTGACAGCTTCTGTGATGGAGCAAATAGAGCAAGGGGATATCCTCCCCTAAACCAGTGCTCCTCAAATTTAATTTTATCTTTAACCTCAAATAGGTTCATTGGTGTTAGTTCTTTGTAGGCAATCCTGCCTGCCAGCGATTCTGATGAATCTCTGATTAAGTCGGGAGTTGCTGAACCGGTGATTATAAACCTTGCCGGAGTACGCTGCTCATCTATCAAGGCACGCAATATGGGAAAAAGGTGAGGTACACGTTGAATTTCGTCAAGAATTACACATTTGTCGGTGTGAGTTCGAAGATATAATGAGGGCTCGGCCAACCTTGAAAGATCTTCGGGTTTTTCCAGATCAATATATTTGGTTTTCTTATTCAGTTTATTGGCTAATTGTTTAACCAACGTTGTCTTCCCAACCTGCCGGGAGCCAATTAGTCCTACAACCGGAAAATAACCTAATAATTCAATAAGCTCTTCTTTGATTAATCTTTCTATCATAATACCGTGAAATAATAAAATCAAATTTAACATATTCACGGTAAAATATATAATCATTTAATATTATTATATATACCCCTCATATTAAAAGTATAGCGGTCATACAACCAATCGCCACAGAAGACTGTTTAGATCAGTTGGTTTTGTAGAAAGTCCAAATCCATGGATTTGGCGAAGCTAAAGAGTTATAAGAAAAGACTAAAAGTGAAAGCTTTTTATTTCCTGTATTGATCATTGCTGATGTTACTACAGATTGATGCATTCGACAAGATTAAAGATAAAGCTAATCAATACATTGTAATTTGACTTAAATCAAGATTGAATTATAATTTTGCTAGTGTAACTTGTACTTTATCAATTGTAATTTCCCAAGAGTGATTTTTATTTTCTCCGGTGTAAGCATTTTTATCTGACTCAATAATCCTCTTGCTGCCTAAATCATAATCTGGTTATGGGCAAAAGATAGCTGACTATAACAGAAATCCGAATAATATTTTTTGGATATGCTGGATTTGTAGATGATATAAATTCATGATATGAACCCCATTGAAGTTATATGTGGAGAAGCGTAAACTGTAACAATGTTGATTGAAAGGTAAATGATTATAGTAGAATAGTAAAACAGAATAAATGACAGGATTGTGATTTTCATTGATTAAATATATTATTTTTATACGTTTAGTGGCTTAATTGCATTTCGTATAAGTTAAATGAAAGCAGACAATTTTAATATAGAAAATATTAAGATAAAGATCTCAAAATCGGATGAGGTCGCTTTTAAGGTATTGTTTAACTATTATTATCCAAGGTTACTTAACTATGCTTTTGTTATCGTAAAAAACCATGAATCTGCCGAAGACATCGTATTGGAGGTGTTGCATTCTGTTTGGGAGAGAAGATCTAAAATTCGGGAAATAGATAATTTTACTAACTATCTTTATGTGTGTACAAGGAATAAAACCCTTGACTTTCATAAGCGAAACTCGAAGCTGATGAGTGTCAGTTTTGACGAGCCGCATTATAAAGAATACATCACACATCGAAATCCGGAAAATCAATTACTCAATAAAGAATTATTCGAAACTATTGATAAAGCAATATTAAGTCTTCCTGAAAAAACAAGATTGGTGTACAGACTTGTAAAAGAAGATGGTTTGAAATACCAGGAAGTAGCAGATATATTAGGGGTTTCTGTTAAAACAGTAAATAACCAGTTGCTAAGAGCAATGAAGATAGTGAGACAAAGTGTAACAATATATTTAAACAAAGATAAAATAAGCCCCATATTTAAGATCTTAAAAAGCATACTATTTTTTTAGTTATTTGAAGGAAGGTGGCACCCAGTTCCAAGATAGCCATAGCTTTATTACTTTTTCAACCCAACTAAAAAATCTCAAACCTCAATAGGTACTTTTTGAAGAATAATAGTCCTTATTACGTGTCACAATAATTAAGTATAAAAACAGATTGGAAAACCGGAATATTGATTGGATTATTTTAGCATTCCTACGGGAAGAAGCAACAACAAATGAAGTTGAAATTCTCAGGAAATGGATAAGTGATGACAAAGAGCATCAAAATATTTTTGAGTCTGTCAAACTTTATTGGGAAAACAGTATGCCAGGTGTAAAATCGTCTGATACAGAAAAAGCTTATTCAAGATTAATGTCGAAATCTTTTAGAGGGTATTCGGAAGGGGTAATTAATATAAATACAAATAATAGAAGCATCAAATTCCCATGGTATAGGATTGCCGTCGCATTGATCTTATTTTTTACTTTAGCCGGTTCTGTTTATTTTATTTTTAGCTCAAATCAACCAGTACCGGAAATTTTAGTTTCCACAGAAATAATAAAACAAAATCCAAAAGGGCAGAAACTTACTACCTATTTACCTGATGGATCAAAGGTGATTTTAAATTCACTAAGCAGGATCAAATATAGTGCGCCGTTTGTAGGAAATGAAAGAGTCGTTGAATTGATGGGAGAAGCATTTTTTGAAGTTGAAAAAGATGTTGACAAACCGTTTAAAGTAATTGCGAATGGAGTTACAACAACGGCCCTTGGTACCAGTTTCAATGTAAATAGTAAAAATAATGATTTTGTCGAGGTAGTATTGATATCTGGCAAAGTTGAAGTCACCCATGTTTCCATGAAGCCTGTAACTCTAAATCCGGGTAAATCTGCAAAATTTAGTCAGAATGGGGAGATAAAAATACAAGAATTTGACTATCTGGAAAAAGTAGGATGGAAAGACGGGGTTTTAGCATTTGATGATAATTCGTTATCAGAGATCATCAATAAACTTGAAGATTGGTATGGAGTTGATTTTAAAGTAAAAGCCATGCCAAAAGATCAATTTCATTATACAGGAAATTATAAAAATGGAACACTAAAAGAAGTGCTCCAGGGGATTTCATTCGTACACCAGTTTGAATACAAAATATCCGGACATATCGTAGAAATATATTTTTAAAATAAAAAGCAATTAGCCTATGGAAGATTAGAAAAAATCAAAAAAAAGAGCCTATGGATGTTGGCGCATCACATAGGCTGAAAATGTAAAATTTTCTTTTTATAAAACACTTTAAAGTTATGGATTTAAAACTATTACAACAATTATTAAGAGAAATGTCAAAGAGAACGCTTCATGCATTGATAATTAACTGTTTTCTGATAAGTACTATTTACGCAAGTGGTTTGAATGCACAGCAAATTAAAAGCGTAAGGGATGCTTCAATTAAAATTAAACTTGAGAATGCAGATCTCGTGCGTGTCTTTCACGATATAGAAGCAAAGACCGAGTATGATTTTACTTATAAAAGAGAAGATCTGGATCAAAACTTTCGGTTCACAGGTAAATTCAATAACGTCACTGTCGCCGATGTATTATTGGAGATATCGAAACAAACAGACCTGAAGTTCAAGCAGGTAAACAATAACATTCATATTTCTAAGAAATCTCAAAAAATAAAGAATGAAGAAATACTGGAGATCATCATCCAGGGCATAACCATTACAGGAAGGGTAACCTCATCGGAAGACAACTCCGGACTCCCCGGTGTCAACGTTATTGTGAAAGGGACTTCTCAGGGAACGGTAACAGATGTAGAAGGGAATTATGCACTTGATGTACCAGATGAAAATTCATTCCTTGTTTTTAGTTCTGTAGGTTACGTTCAGGAAGAGGTTCTTGTGGGTAACCTGACTGTAATTGATTTGGTTATGATTGCGGATATTACAGCACTTGAAGAAATAGTGGTTGTGGGATATGGTACCAAAAAGAAAAGCGACATCACAGGAGCAATTACTTCCGTTACACCAAAGGACTATGAAAGCCAGCCATTATTTAGAGTAACAGATGCGCTACAAGGAAGAACTTCCGGGGTAAGTGTGAGTAATTATAATGGTGCTCCCGGAGGCGGAGTAAAAATTAGGGTTAGGGGATCAAATTCTTTAACTGGAAGTAGTGACCCGTTAGTAGTAGTTGACGGCATAGTTGGGGTATCTTTATCATCTATTAATACAAATGATATAGCCTCTATAGAGGTATTGAAAGATGCATCATCAACTTCTTTATATGGTTCCAGAGGAGCTAATGGTGTAATACTAGTTTCTACAAAAAAAGGAACTAGTGGGAAACCACAAATTAATATCGATGCTTATTATGGTATTCAATCTATTAGCAAAAAGATTGACTTACTCGATGGAGCTCAGTTTGCTAAAGAGCTCAATAAAAAAAGAGCAGCTATTGGAGCAAATGATGCTTTCTCTGCTGCCGAAATATCTGAATTGGAAAGAAACGGAGGTACAGATTGGCAGGATGAGACCTATCGTAGTGCTCCTACACAAAACTATCAAGTATCTATGTCCGGAAAGGAAGGAAATATTGGGTATTTCATTTCGGGTAATTATGCCGATCAGGATGGGATAATTATTAACTCCGATTATAAAAGATATACGCTAAGAAGCAATCTGGATTTTGATATCAGTAAAAAAATAAGTGTCAAATTCAATATTATAGGATCAAGAGAAGTAGGTCATAATAATGGAAGATTGAGAGGTCTTGGTACACCAGTAACTGCAGCATTAATATTTGACCCAACAAAACCTGTAATTGATCCGGATACAGGAAATCCTACAAATGCATCGAATTTCGGGTCTATTTCTGGAAGTCCTATTTCACAGGCTCTTGGTAGAGATGTTGATCAGTTTATAAATAAAGTAGATGCTAACTTAAGGTTTAGATATGATATTATTGATGGCTTAAGCTATACATTTACTGGAGGGGCTCGGCTTTCAAACTCAAGTAACAACAGTTTTTTAAATACCTGGGGGAGCAGTTCGGGAAAGGCAGATAGTAGGATAAATATTTCAGAGTTTGTATCATGGCAACACACAAGCATGTTGGAATATACGAAAAACATGGATAACCATCGTTTTTCTGTTAAAGCCATATATGAGCTACAGAATTCACAATCCAAATGGACGCAGGCTAATGGCCTAGATTTGCTTACACCTTCTGTGGGTTATGATAATCTAGGTTTAGGGGCAACACAAAGAGTTGGATCGGGATATTCTGAGAGAGAAATTCAATCTTATATTGGCAGAGCCGATTATGCATTCAAAGATAAATACCTAGTAACTGTAAGTGCCCGTGTTGATGGATCATCTGTTTTTCCTGAGGAAAATAAGTACGGCGTGTTTCCTTCTGCTGCCATAGGGTGGAGATTATCTGAGGAAAGCTTTATCAGCAACATGGATTTATTCTCTAATTTTAAACTCAGGGCCAGTTATGGTATCACAGGTAATCAGGCTGTTGCAGCATATTCATCACTCCCTTTATTAAGAACAGGGATTAATTACCCGATTACGGGTACTTCACTTGCAATAGGTGTAGCTCCAGGCCGGGCCGCGAATCCAAATCTGAAATGGGAAGAAACTGCTCAGATTAATATTGGTCTTGACTTGGGCTTCTTTGAAGGCAGGTTAAATTTTATTGCAGATTATTATAAGAAAAATACTACTGATGCATTATTATTCATCAATGTTCCAAGGTTTACGGGTCAAGAAACAGTTCTTAAAAACATTGGAGAAGTAGAAAACAAAGGATTTGAATTATCTTTGGATGCTAGAGTATTGGATGGCGAATTTAAATGGGATGCTAGTTTTAACGTGGCATTTAATAAAACAATAGTTGTGGATATTGGTGGTGAAGATGCGATTTTTCCTGGTAACCAATATGGCGGGGGAGTATCGATTGCACCTGCTGTAATTTTGGAAGTTGGGGAAGAAGTGGGCAATTTTCAGGGCCTAATCTACGATGGCGTTTATAGAACAGAAGATGCGGTAGAAGCTGCAGAATTCGGTTTTGTTCCTGGAGACTCCAAATTTAAAGATATTAATGAAGATGGAGTTATTAACAGTAGTGATATTGGTATCATGGGTAATGGGCAACCTGATTACTTTTGGGGATTTAACAACACCTTTACTTTCAAAGGATTTGAACTAAATATGTTTTGGCATGCTGTTCAAGGATTTGATGTATGGAACTTGACGAGAGGATATCTTTATGGTCAAAATGCAGATGCACGAGATGCAACAACAGTTGACATTCTCAACCAATGGAGTCCTACAAATAATAATAGCGATATTTCTGCTTACAGTAATTCAAGCAGAGAGGCTTTACAGTCCAGCAGATGGGTAGAAGATGGTTCTTTTATTCGACTAAATAATATTAGTCTTGGTTATTATCTACCTGAATCTTTGTTGGGAGGAACTTTTATAAAGGGAATAAAGGTGTATGCAAGTGCTCAGAATATCCTTATGATATCTGATTATAGCGGTTATGATCCTGAAATAAATTCTGGAGAAAATTCAGATGTAGATCAGTCTATTGATTGGGGAGCATATCCCAGCCCGAAAACATTTACTTTTGGTATAAATGCAAAATTTTAAGCCCTTTAGTTAGTTAAAAATATAAAAATATTATCATGGATAAATTAAAAATATTATTCACATTCATCTTTGTTAGTTCATTGATGCTCGGTTGTACTAATTTAAAAGAAGACCCAAAAGGGCTTTTAACTCCCGAGACTTTTTTTTCTACGCAAGCTGATTTAGAAGCTTCAGTTACAGCGGCTTATCGTCCTTTGCTTACAGCATTTGCAAATACGCAGGCAGCCATTCCAGGAATGGGAGGAGATGACCTAACCACTCAAGCTGGTGGTAATAAAGAACCATTTAGGGAGTTTGATCAATTTAAAACTTCAGCTAACAATGTGTGGCTTACTGGTGATGTATGGAATCCATTGTGGGAAGTGATTTACAACTCAAACAATGTAATCAACAACTATGAGCTTTTGGATGAAACCGAAGAGCGAAATGCAGCAGCAGCACAGGGATTCTTTCTAAGAGCATATACGTATTTTTACATGGTTAGAATATGGGGAGACTTACCTTTGATAACAACCGAAGTGCCTACAGGAGAGGAATTTAGAGATCCGGTTCAGGATATTTACATGCAAGTGATTGCTGATTTGAAGTTTGCAGAAGCTAATCTACCAGACAGTTGGCCAGGAGAACCGGGCAGGCCTACAAAATGGTCAGCTAAATCTATTCTTGCCAAGGTGTATCTTACCAACGCAGGTTGGCCTTTAAAGGATCAATCAAAGTATGCCATGGCTGCATCAACAGCATTAGAAGTAATCAATAGTGGCCCATATGCTTTGCTTGATAATTATGCCGACTTATGGAAAATTGAAAATAACAACAATAGTGAAAGCGTATTTTCATTGCAATTTTGTGCCGAGTGTGGAGACTGGAGTTATGGATTATGGTGGTCAGCATTTTCTACCCTGCCTGAAAGTGAAGAAGGAGGATGGGATGATTTCTACTCCGAAGTGGCATACTTCGAGGATTTTCCCGACGGCCCAAGAAAAGATGCAACTTTCCATACAGATTTTATTAAACCGGATGGAACGATCGTGCCATGGCAGAACTCTGTAAGGAAGCATCCTTATTATGCAAAATGGAGAGATGGCGGGCATGATCCTGCAAATCCAAGTAAAAGCAAAAAAGCCACAAGCCAAAAAATGTATCTAATGCGCCTATCAAACGTGAAATTGATTTATGCCGAAGCTAAAAATATGTCCGGTGGGGCAGACGTGGAAGCGTATGAGCAACTTAACCAGATAAGAAGAAGAGCCGCAGGTTTGCCAATAGATACTCCTGATGGGTCGGTTGATTTGTCAGGGTTGTCTGTTGAAGAATTTCACGATGCGGTAATTGAAGAGAGAAAATGGGAATTTGGTGGCGAGTGGGAACGATGGTTTGATATGACAAGGAATGAAATTGTTGAGGAAGTGGTTGCTCAACGTGATAATGTGGTAGAATTGCCAATAGTTGGCACAGTTACTAAAGATAATTATTATGCACCAATACCGGCTAATGATATGATACTTAATCCCAACTTTGTGCAAAACCCATGTTGTGATTGATCGCATTTAGTTAGTTTATAGAAGAGTCTGCCTGTAAAATCGTATAAGATTTATTAGACAGGCTCTTTTTTTTTAATACTTTTTTGAATCTCACGTACTGCGATTATTTGGACAAATCCTACTCATTGATAAAATAAAGGTTGCCCAATAAATCAATTTATATATTTATGTAAAAAAAAAATTATGAAATTTTTTTTATTATCCATTTTAGCTTTCCTTTTTTTCGATGCAGCTTTTTGCCAACCTGTAAGTGTATATGAAGGCAAAGAAACAATCCCAACTTATCAATTGGGAGCAGATGAACTTAGTCCTATTTTTTATACCGGAAGGAATGTGCAGGGTGCTGCAGGACATTACTACCCCTATCCGGCACAGATTAAGCTGGGTGATCAACTTACTGATGTCACTTACGACATGGTTTACCTTGAGAATGAGTATTTAAAAGTAACTATAATTCCAGCGATGGGAGGGCGACTATTTTCTGCAATTGATAAAACCAATGGACATGAATTGTTCCATCGTAATAGTGTGATCAAACCAGACCTGATCGGAACACTTGGAGCCTGGGTATCGGGTGGAGTAGAGTGGTGTTTTCCTCATCATCATCGGCCAACTACCTTTTTGCCGGCTGACTATTTTCTCGAACAACATGATGATGGTAGCGCTACTGTATGGATTGGTGAAACAGAGCGAGGTCTGCGCCTTAGAGGAATAGTAGGCGTCACGCTTCATCCGGGGAGTTCAATTATTGATGTTGATTACAGACTCAATAATACCGCCACAACAACTGAGAACTTTTTATTCTGGGCAAATGTGGCAGTTACGGCTGACGAAAACTTTCGAACTTTTTGGCCTCCTAGCCAGGAAATCGGTGTATTTCATTCGCAAACTGATTTTACCCATTGGCCAATATCAAATGAAATGTATCGTGGTATAGATTATACTTCGGGGGTTGATCTTACCTGGTGGAAAAATCATCCTAACCCTACTTCTTTTTTTATGTGGCATCCCGAAGAAGGTTTTATCGGAGGATATGATTATGCAAAAAAAGCAGGTACCATCCATGTAGGAGATGTATATGAAAATGCGGCTTCCAAATTGTGGCAATTTGGCCCAGGGTTTGAAGGTCAGAATGCAAGGCGTAAGCTTACCGATGACGGAAAAGCATATGTAGAACTCATGACCGGGACTTTTTCCAATAATCAACCAGATTATAGCTGGTTTTCACCACATTCTGTGAAAGATGCTAAAAATTATTGGTACCCGCTTCGAGATATCGAAATGGCCAAAAATGCCACGATTGATGCGGCAGTTACCTTGCAGATGAGAAATTCAAAAACTGTTTTCTATGGCTTAAATACCACCCGAAAATTTAACGATGCCCATATAATTATCAAGTATGACCAAAAAGAGGTGGTTTCAAAAAATATGGATATTGACCCCGCCCATCCATTTACAGCTACATGGGAGAGCAAAGAAGAACTTGATGAGTATAAATTGTATATAGAGGCACAGGATAATGACGGCAATGTACTTGTTTCTTATACCCCCTACAAACAAATAATACCAGAATTACCAGAGATTGCCCAAAGCCAGAAAGCTCCCAATGAAATTGAATCGGTAGAAGACCTGTACCTTGCCGGTAGATTCGTAGAACAATTTTCACGACCTTTTCATGATGCTGATGAATACTATTTGGCAGCGCTTAAAAAATCACCGAATGATTCCAGGGTTAACATTGCAATGGGTATTCGACGAGTAAAACAATGGAGATTTGAAGAGGCAGAAGAGTACCTCCAAAAAGCAGGCGAAAAATTAAGAATCCAATATGTACATCCAAAGGAGGGCGAACTTTATTATTACCTGGCCCTGGCCCAGCAAGGACTTGGAAAGACAATAGAAGCTTATCGAAACTTTTTCCTGGCTACCTGGTACTACGAGTGGTACTCGGCCTCTTACTATCAATTGGCCCAAATGGAAAGCACGAATGGCAATTATGAAAAAGCTCTTGAGTATATAGAAAACGCGTATTCAACCAACAACAATGATGGTAGAATTCTGGTTCTATACAGTGCATTGCTCAGAAAATCCAGAAAAAATGATGAAGCGTTGGAGGTAATAGAAAAACTGATCAAGTTTGATCCACTGAACTTTGCTGCATATTATGAAAAGGAATTATTGACTGAAGATTTTGCACTATCTACACTCCAAAAGAATATGCAGGATGTCGATAATAACTATCTTGAAATTGCTGCCGGTTATTTGCGAGCTGGCATGTACGATGAAGGTATTGCCTTGTTGTCTTCACTGAAAAGTGCAAAAAATCCGTTGATCTATTTCTATCTGTCCTGGTTCAATTCAAAGGCTAACCAGCAGGATAAATCTAAAAAAGCACTAAACAAGATATCCTCATTATCCCTTGATTATTGTTTCCCTTACAGAATAGAAACAGAATCTGTGCTAAAGTTTGCCATTGAAAACGATGAAAATAACGCTATAGCTTTTTATCTACTAGGGAATCTGTTATATGATAAGCGTCCTGAGGAAAGTATATCTGCCTGGAATATGGCCGTAAAAATTGACAATAGCCTGGCCATTGCATGGCGCAATCTTGCATTTGGTGCCTTCTATCATAATGAGGATGAAGCAAAAGCTATAGAATACCAGGAAAAGGCAATTGGATATGACCATAATAATTCGATTTGGTACGCCGAGCTTGAAGACTATTACGACAAATCTGATGCGGACATGCATGATTGCCTTTCTATTTTAGAAAGGAACATAGAGGTTGTAAAGCAGGACATTACAGCTCCAAAAAGTCTCGTGAAATTGTACAATTTGAATGGGGAATACGACAAAGCAATTCAGCTACTTCAAACTCACCACTTCAGAACCTGGGAGGGTGGCCGATTGATTTATTGGCATTATGTTGATGCCCATGTTCTTAGGGCAAAAAGACTGATGAAAGAGGGTAAATTTGAGGAGGCATTAGAAGATTTGAAAAAAGCCATGTTGTATCCTGAAAACCTTGAAGTAGGAAAGCCGCTAAATGATGAGCGCAACGCAATGACATATTATTTGATGGCACAGGTATATGAGAAAATGGGTAAGAAAAAAGATGCTAATGGTTATTATACCTCATGTGTAAATGCTAAAAACATTTCCTCATGGCCTGATCTGAAATACTATCAGGGAATGGCCTACAAGAAGCTTGGAAATACAGAAAAAGCTTCTGAACTATTTGATGAACTGTTCAAAACAGGTAATGACATTGTTGATAAAAATATAGACAATGACTCTGACGTGAAACAAGATTTATCTAAAGGCTTTTATTATATGGCATTGAGTGAAATAGGAAGTGGAAATAATGCAGATGCGGAGAAACTACTTTCTAAATCTATGAGAGCTTACAAAAATAACTTGTGGGCAAAGCATTTTATGTCGTGGTTTTATTAGCTAATATTGATAAACAGGGCAGGCATGAAAACCTGCCTACCACAGACAGGTTTGAAACCGTATTCTAAACACCATGAAAACTCTCTGGAATAATAATTAAACTCGATTTGATTGTGCTTCCCCTGATGCTTCCGGGATATACAGATGGCTATTATAATATGCCTTGTAACCCTGCCTTGCGGTCAGGTCATTCACACTCTTTACTCAGTTTGGCAGGAGGAATCATTGGAGCCACTAAAGCAAATATTATTGGAAAAGTTTATTTAGGGTTTAATAATAATGAGATACAAATATCTACTTAATATAGTTTTATTTTTGATTATCACATTTGTAGTCTCCTGCGATTCCAAAAAAGGAAAACAGCAAACTCCCCAGGAGAAAATTGTAAAAAAAGAAATTGAAATTCGGTTTACTGAAATTACTGAAGAAGCTGGTATAGATTTCAAGCATGAATCGGGTGCGTATGGAGAATTTTTTATGCCTGAGATTTATGGATCTGGGGCAGCATTTATCGATTACAATGGTGATCATTGGCAAGATATATTATTGGTAGGTGGAGGAGCTTTCGAGAAAAGTGAGCGACAAATTGTTCAGGGACTGGCTCTTTATCATAACAATGGTGATGGTACTTTTACTCAAGTAACAAACGAATCAGGGCTTAGGGGCGTAAAGGCTTACTGCTTTGGTATTTCTGTTGGGGATTACGATGGTGATGGTGATGATGACTTTTATGTCACCTCACTTACACAGAATTTACTGTTCAGAAATGACGGAGGTATTTTCAAAGAAGTAGCAAAAAAGGCTGGAGTCGCAGGAGGGAAAGCCTGGAGCACGGCATCCATTTTTTTTGATGCCGATCAGGATGGATTTCTCGATCTTTATGTAGGTAACTATGTGAAGTGGTCTCAAAAAATTGATCGAAATATTTGGTGCTCTCTGGATGGGGAAACCGATAACTATTGTCACCCGGATTTATACGACGGCGAACAAGGGGTTTACTACCACAATAATGGTGATGGAACTTTTAATGATAAAACTAAAGTAAGTGGCTTTATTGGCGGAAGAGGCATTGCGCCAATAAAAACATTGGGGTTGGCGCAAATAGATTTCGACCATAATGGTTGGCCCGATCTGGTAATGACTATCGATATGAAAGCAGACCTACTCTTTCAAAATTTGGGAGACGGTACTTTTGAAGAGGTGGGGATAAAAGTTGGAATAGCATACAATAGTAGGGGAAAACCCAGAGCCGGAATGGGAATTGCCATTGGAGATATTGACAATAGCGGATATGAATCTATTATTGTTGGCAATTTTTCCAGGCAACCAATCAGTGTGTATAGATCTATGTCCAATGGTCTTTTTAGAGATATTGCTTATGCAACACAAATAGGTAAACCGAGTTTTATTACCCTCACCTTTGGGCTCTCACTTTTTGACGCTGACCTGGATGGTGATTTGGATTTAGCTACTGCGAATGGGCATGTATTTTATGATATTGAAAAAACAGTACCACAATTTTCCTTTAGGCAACCCCAGCACTTTTTTGTGAATAATGGCAAAGGAATATTTACCGACAAAGCTAAAAGTATGGGAAGCTACATGAGCGATTCTCTGGTAGCTCGTGCTTCTGCCTACGCAGATATCGACCTGGATGGAGACCTGGATTTGCTAATCACAGAAAACAATGGCCCGGCACATCTTTTGAGAAACGATACTCAAACTAGCAATCATTATTTAAGGATCTTGGCAAGATTGAGGGAAGGCAATACCAATGCTATTGGTGCCAAAATGGAGTTGTACTTTGGTGGAGGAAAAAGGCAAATAAGATACGTCAAATCTTCAGATAGTTATCAGGCTCAGTCTGAGTTTCCAATCACCTTTGGGTTGGGCAGGCAAAATAAAATTGATTCATTAATTGTCATCTGGCCAGGAGGAGATAAGGTTTCTTTTGATAATATTTCTCCCGATAGTTTTATAGAAGTCGTAAAGGGCAAAGGATATAAAAAGATTTTATAAGCTCAGTATTATTAAAGGTCCCCAATACTTAATCATTTAGACTGATTTTTCGCTTCGATCCATCATATTTATAAACAGTTATCTCCTTTACATTTGGTGGAAATTGAACTTTTCTCGTTGACGATGAATTGAACCCATGTCCATAATATAACTCTACTCTCTGAGTTTCATCTCCAATTTTTATGGTGTAATACCAGTCATCAGTTAGAAAATCCACTACATTAGAATTAAGCGCTTTTTGATATGTCATTGCTTGAAGAGTCCCATTATTTTCTGAGATTAGCATAATCATCTTATCTCCAGCCATGATTGATACCATGGATTTTTTATCTCCTTCAGCAATAAAGTTGGATAGGGCAGGGGCTTCGACTTTCCATTTGAAGTTACCCTGATTGATGAGCACATTTCCAAATGAAGCATCATAATACCCTGTAGTTGTTTCTTCTGAAAGACTGTTGCCAACCAATATCAGATCTGGTAAATGATCTGCATTCACGTCATCAACCAAAGTTCCAAATATTGGAGAAAACTGGGCTTCGATGGGAAGAGGATGAATAATAAATCCATCCTTACCCAGGTTTTCTAAGACAATAGATTCCATGGTTTTGCAATCCATCTTTATCACCTGAGCCATTTCCGCCTTCATAAAGACCTCTTTGAAAGGAGCTTTTCCATACTCGGTAAAGGTACTAAAGCGATTTTTCATTCCGGGAATTAATTCTGTCAGCACATTATATGGGTGAATTAAATATGCTTCATCTCCTATAAAATGTGTGATAACCGGGTCATTGGTTCCATTCTTGTCAAAATCTCCAGAGTAAATCTCAATAGGTTTTTCTTTAGAACATTTGAAGAATGAATTAAGCCCATAGTTGCCCAAAATATAATCTATATCTCCATCCAGATCCAGATCTGCCCCATTCACACTATTCCACCAACCTGTCGTTTCTTCTAATTTGAAGGCAGCAGTTTCATTGACAAAAACACCATTTTTATTTAGTAAAACCGTAATTGGCATCCACTCACCAACCACGACCAAGTCAGGCAATTTGTCATTATTTACATCTGTCCAGAGTGCTGATGTTACCATTCCTAATTTTCCATTATGTTTCCCAAGGAGATCAGAATGATTTACAAAAACGCCATCCCTGTTTTCGAGGAGATAGCTTTGTGGAGTTAGTGGATAATTTCTTCCAATTACTCTGCCCCCAATGAAAAGATCCAAATCTCCATCAAGATCATAATCACATGCAACAACACAAGACCCGGAACTCTCAATTTTTGGCAAGGCTTTTTTATTTTGTTTATAATTACCCTTGCCATCATTGATATAGAGTCGATCCTGATACAGCTTGCTTTTCGCCGGCCATCGATAACCTCCAGAAACTACATATAAATCCAGATCGCCATCATTGTCTGAATCAAACAGCAAGGATCCCGTATCTTCATAGATGCTGTCTGCTGTAAAATCTTCTCTGGAAAAAGTATTATTTGAATTTTGAACGAAAAAACTGGCATGTCTTTGTGCGTCTGCGCCAACAAAAAAATCATCGAGCCCATCTTGATTGGCATCTCCTACACTTATCGAAGGGCCATATTTTGAAAGATAGTGAATCAATGATTTTGTGATCGAAAAATCAATTGAAGTAGCATCCTCGTGTTTGTAATTTACCTGGAGTTCATCAGCGATATTTTCGAATTCTACTTCACTTTCAGAATCAATAAATCGGGTAATATAACTTGAACCTGCAGTATATCCACTTTCAGATTTAGCAATTTCCAGCATGCTGTTTGCCGTGGGGGTTCTTACTTTTTGTATCGTCCCGTCATTCCATTGAAGAACCAATGAGTCTATTTTTTCTGATTTTCCCAGCCCAATATGAATATCCATATCAATGGTAGATTTGTATCCGCGATATGGAGAATATTCATAATACTGGTGATTTTCATGCTGATAGACCCAAACCTTCAATCCATATTTTTCATATTCGTGGGTAGATTTATGAAAGCGTAAAGAAAGGTAATTGTGTCCATTAGTCTTTTTTGATTTTGACAATAATTTGTTTTCATATAAAATTACTTTCTGATCAATATTATTTAAAATGATATCTAAATCACCATCATTATCAAAATCGGCATAGGCCGTTCCATTCGTAAATGTAGGATGGATCAATCCCCATTCTTCTGATTTGTCAGAAAATGTAAGATTTCCCTCATTTCTGAAAATGTAGTTTGGCAATTTCACGTCTGGCAAATTGCTCATGGCATTTATGAAAAATTGACGCCGAGATTCTTCAAGACCAAATTGAGACCGCTTGCTAATATCCTTGATGTAATCCAAATTGGTAACATCCTTACGAAAGCCATTCGTGATCAACAGGTCTTTCCATCCATCATTGTCAAAGTCTGCAAATAATGGGGCCCAGCTCCAATCCGTATGGAACATGCCTGCCAGAAACCCAATTTCACTAAACCTATATTTTCCATCCTTGAATTTACCTTGATTTAACTGAAGGGTGTTCCGCACAAATTGGGGATGATATCCAAGCTCTATACTACCGTAAAACCTGCCCAAATTGAGTTGTGGTATCATCAATTTTTGTCTATAATTAGAAACAGGAAGCATATCTAAAACGATCACATCAAGTAATCCATCATTATTGTAATCAGCCATATCCATACCCATTCCGTTATGTGAAAAGTGGGAGAAATAATCACCCGAGCTTTCAGTAAATGTACCATCCTGATTGTTGATCCAGAGCAGATCATTCGAGAGAAAATCATTGGAGCAATATATGTCTATCCAACCATCCTGATTTATATCACCAATTGCCACTCCAAGTCCATAGCCTTCGGCGAGTATACCTGCTTCTCTTGAAATATCGGTAAATATCCCGTCACCATCATTTCGATAGAGCCGGTCTGTGCTTTCAGCTTCTCCATTTGTACGGATTTTTCTGAGTGCATTTCTCATAAATCCATCCTTGGAGTTTGTCAATAAATACAGATCAAGATCCTGGTCCTTGTCAAAATCAAAAAATACACCCATTGTGCTATATCCACTATCATTGAGTCCAAATTCTACAGCCATATCCTTAAAATGCGGGACGCCATTTTTATCAATTCCCTGGTTGACATAGAACATATTTTCACGACTTTTGCCAGGTTCAAATCCGGCAATGGAAATGTAGATGTCTTTGAGTCCATCATCATTTATATCTATGATAGATACTCCCGTGCACCAGCGATCCGTGGTCAATCCTGAAGTTTCTGTAACATCTTTAAATTTGAGATCCCCCTGGTTCAAAAACATTTTAGAACTGACCATGTTTCCGGAAAAGAAAACATCCTTTAATCCATCGTTATTTAGGTCTGCTACGGCAACTCCTCCTCCATTGTAAATGTATTCGAAAGTAATTCCATTGATGGAATCCGATATGGAAAGCTGATTTATAAAATCTAATCCCGAGTGGGAAGATGGGATAAGCTTAAAAAGTGTATCCTTTTTGAAAAATGTGCAATGAGATGCCAGAATTATACATAATAGCAATAAAAAATGGAGTCTATTCAAATTCATGAACTTTCAGAATCTATTCAATTGGTGAAATTATAAAAAACGGTTCTATGTAAAATACTGTGATTAATTAAAATTCAATTTACCCAGAATAAAATAAATCATATTGATAATATCTGTAATATTTCTATATCCTCTTGACGTTCAGGAGTAAATTTAACAACATGGCCAATACAATGCGCGATGGTACCATGAACCTAGTTAATATCAATAGATAAACTGTACAATTTAGATGAAGACATAACTGAGTGTTGTCGATTGGAATCCCCTCTTATCATCAGAGAAGGAAAATTCTCCGAATGTATTCATTCCTCTCTAATACCGAAAATCAGGTCATCCAGATTGGATTAAATAGTATTAGATCGGGATTGTCGATCAGGCAGCATTGTGGATGTCCAAATAGTTATGTGCAGAAAGTACCTTTGGCACCTGTTTATTGTTCTACTTGATAAAAAATTATGTTTAATTGCACTTTGTCACATGTAAATAGCTGAATAACAGCAAATTAATCTTGTAAATATAGTAAATAATCCAATATTTTTCCTATATTTGTGGTATGAAAATCAATTGTCAAATCTTCTGTTTTTTTTATTCCTTAAGCAAGGAACAAACTTAATAACGGGAAAAATCCAAAAAGCAATGAACACTCTCCCTTCCCTGAGGGTGAACTGAAAAAGTTTAGTTCCCTCTTAGGGAATCTTTTATCGTATCTATATGATTATCAAGACTTTTATATCAGCGGGGGAACGGACTGCCTCTCACGGCTGGAGCATTTCGTCAAGGGCCTTGTCAAATGTCCCAAGAAAAAAGCCAATTGCGAAGGCATTGCCGATCAGGTCGAAGGCCATGACGGTCAGTCGATCAACCATTTTGTAAGTGAAAGTTTCTGGGACGCCTTCATGGTGATGGACCGCATCACGGTTCGTACCTGGAATTATCTATCCCAATATTTCGGCAAATCAATGATTGGACTGATCATTGATGAATCAGGATTCAAAAAGCACGGGCGGCATTCGGTTTGCGTTGGCCGTCAGTGGCTGGGTTCTCTGGGTAAACAGGACAATGGACAAGTGTTCGTTGGGGCCAGCCTATGTGCAGGAAAGTTATTTTCCTTAGTTCAAATGAAGCTGTTCATGCCCCAGAGTTGGGAAAAGGATTTTGCCAGACGTAAAAAATGCCGTGTGCCGAAAGATTTGAAACACGAGACCAAAACAGTCATGGCCAGGAAAATGATTGAGAAGGTTCAAGGGCTATTGGGAACAAAACCGTTCTGGGTAGGCTTTGATTCCCTTTACGGTTGTTGTTATGAGCTTTTGTTTTGGCTCGAAGAGACCGGGCAAAGGTTTATGGGAGAAATCAAGGAAAGCACTCATTTCTACACAGAAAAACCTGAAATATATCAGCCGATAACCAAAAAAGGTAAAAAGGCCAAATATTACAAAACCAATCAAAAATCCATTAGGCTTACAAAGTATTTAAAAAATCTGGCTTAATAGACAAAAAGGAGGCTGAAACCTCTGTAAGTTTCTGATATTCATAGCTTTGCATCAAATGAAAGCTTATGAATAAAAAAAGTGTGTTTTTTGCAAAAGTTCCATTATTAAGAAAAATGGTAAAATTCGGGGA
>JAJRQT010000123.1 GCA_024280115.1 Bacteroidota bacterium
CCCCGAATTTTACCATTTTTCTTAATAATGGAACTTTTGCAAAAAACACACTTTTTTTATTCATAAGCTTTCATTTGATGCAAAGCTATGAATATCAGAAACTTACAGAGGTTTCAGCCTCCTTTTTGTCTATTAAGCCAACATTCTTCAAACCCAGCAAATTGTGTCAGTGCGGGTTTGATTATTAATAGATATATTTGAGGGGTTTATAGCCCCTTTTTTGTTATGGAATTAGATAAAAAAAATAAAATAGTAGTTTCCTGCTCTCCCGGCTTGGATATAGCTCTTTCGCATGAATTGGAAGGATTAGGATTTGAAATTATTAAAGCTGATCCAAAGGCGGTAACCATTTCCGGGGATTTTAATGATGTCATGAAGTTAAATTATATGCTTCGATCAGGGAATCGTGTGCTGTGGCACATAGCTTCTTTCAGAGCCATTCATCCAAATCATTTGTATAAGAATGCCAAAAAAATTCCCTGGGAAGAAATACTTAAAGAAGATGGTTATTTTAGCATTGACTCATTTATTAAGAATAAATTTATAAGAGACACAAGATTTGGCAATTTAAAACTCAAGGATGCCATTGCTGACCGGTTCATAGAAAAAATGGACAAAAGACCGGATACCGGATCAAGTAAGGATCAGGCGGTTGTTTTTATGTATTGGATGAATGAAGAAGTTGAGCTTTATATCGATACTTCCGGGCAATCAATTGCTAAGCATGGTTATCGGAAAAATCCGGGAACAGCGCCATTGATGGAAAATCTGGCTGCTGCGATTATCAATGAGAGCAAATGGGATAGAAAAAGCCATTTTATAAATCCTATGTGTGGAAGTGGAACTCTTGCCATTGAGGCGGCATTGATGGCCGTTGGAAATTTTCCTGGGAAATTCAGAACAAATTACTCTTTTCAGCATTTAAAATCCTATAAAGCTTCCGACTGGAAAAATTTGAAAAATGAAATAGATAGTGAAAAGGAAGTTAATAAGCTGGGGTTCAAAATCATCGCATCAGACAACAACCGACAAGCATTAAGTATCGCCAGGGACAATGCAAAGTTTGCGGGAGTAGATCATTTAATCGATTTTAAAGTTTGCGCTTTTGGAGAAACTGAGATTCCCGATGGTTCAGGAGTCGTAGTCTTTAATCCCGAATATGGGGAGCGAATGGGGGAGGTCTCTCAATTGGAAAATACCTATCAACAGATTGGTGATTTTTTTAAACAACAATGCAAAGGATATTTTGGATATATTTTCACGGGTAATTTGGAATTGGCAAAAAAAGTTGGATTAAGAACAAAAAGACGCTTGCCGTTTTATAATGGAAAAATAGAATGCCGGTTGCTGGAGTATGAATTGTATTAAAAAGTTTCGGGTTGCCTGTTGCCGGTTATCCGCTAGGCGAGCATCAACTCAATATCCGCTTTCGAAAGATTTTTCACGAAGCTTTCTTCTGTACTGATGAGATCCGTTGCCAGTTTCATCTTTCGCTGTTGAAGGGTAAGGATTTTTTCTTCAACTGTATTCTTCGTGATAAATTTATATGTAAAGACCTTATTCTTCTGTCCGATTCTATGCGCCCTGTCAATCGCCTGTTGCTCGACAGCGGGATTCCACCAGGGGTCCAGGATAAATACATATTCCGCTTTTGTCAGGTTCAGCCCCAGTCCGCCAGCCTTTAGTGAAATTAGAAACAACTTCAGGTCATCATCATTTTGAAATCGCTCAACCTGGGCTTGCCGGTTTTTAGTAGATCCATCCAGGTAAGCGAAATCAATTTTATTTTCATTTAAAAAATCGCTGACAATAGTTAGATGTTTAACAAATTGGCTAAAAATCAATATTTTATGATTTTCGCTGATGGCGCTTAATATCATTCTGGTTAGTGCGTCGAATTTTCCAGAATCTCCACCATATACCGACTCCACCATTTTGGGATGATTGGCGATCTGGCGCAATTTCGTAAGTCCCTGGAGTAACATCATGTGCGACTTTTTTACCCCGAAACCTTCTATTTGCTCAAGGATTTTATTTCGAAAAAATGATTTCACTTCATCGTAATGCTTCTCTTGCATTGCTGTCATCGTGCAATATTTAATACTCTCCACCTTTGCCGGAAGATCTGTGGCCACCTGGGATTTATGCCTTCTGAGAATAAAAGGTTTTATGATTGAGTACAGCTTTTTTGTTTTGCTCTCGTCATTTTGTTTTTCAATCGGGTATAGAAATTCATTCTTAAAAAAGGTTTGATTTCCCAGCAATCCCGGATTTATAAAAGTCATTTGAGACCACAGATCCATCGTGCTGTTTTCCAAAGGTGTACCGGTTAGAATGAGTTTATTTTTCGAATTGAGCATCTTCACACATTTCGAGATATTGCTGTTTGGATTTTTAATTGTCTGGGATTCATCTAAAATCACATAATTGAAAATGGTCTCTTTTAAAACATTAATATCCAGCCTGGTGATTCCGTAAGATGTCAATACAAGATCATAGTCTTTAAATAACTCAACATCTTTTATCCTGTTTGTCCCGGTATAGTTATAAACTTTAAGTTTTGGAGTGAATTTTTTTGCCTCCAGTTCCCAGTTATAAATTAGAGAAGTAGGCATTACAAGTAGCGATGGAATTTCTTCACCTTTTTCCTTCAGACTCTGAAGCAAGACCAGTGTCTGAACGGTTTTTCCTAAGCCCATATCATCGGCCAGGCATCCTCCAAACTTATAGTTATTCAGGAACTTGAGCCAATTGAATCCTGATTTTTGATATGGACGCAATTTCCCTTTGAACTTTTTTGGAACAGTAGCTTCTTCAATCTTTTCAAAATCCCGGAGTTTTTCCAGCTTTTTATCCATTGTTACCTGGGCAAGATTGTCGGTTTCCAGGTCCTCAACAAGAGCGAGGTGATGCTTATTAAGGAAAAACCTGTGATTGTTGGTATTTTCATTCATAAAGGCAAAAAGCTCAGAATATTCCTTTATCCACGATTCCGGGATGATGCCTATCTCACCATTCGGAAGCATGATTTCATTTCCCTTTCTAAGAATGATCTTTCTCAATGCTTTGAACGAAATCTCATAATCACCAAACTTGACGACTGCATATATATCAAACCAGTCTATATTTTCCCTGACTTCAACAGAAATTGAGGAAACACCAATAAAGTATTTCTTATTATTTGTATTCTTTTGAATAAGGTTGATATTTTCTGCCTTGAGAATATTTCTATTTTTAGAAAGCCAGTCAACTGCCTTAGCCTGAGATAGGGTACATTTTGAGTTTTTCAATTCGAGCCCCAGACCTTTTAATAAATTAATTATCCTCAATTCCTCCTGTGTCTGCCTGACTATTCTATAAAATGTATAATTATCTTCCTCCTTTTCTACCTTGACACTGATTTTAGTAGCATTGTCTGCCCGGAAATTGTAGGAATTATAATTGAATGAAACGTCAAATAATATTTTTATTTCTTCTTTTACAGCGCCATTGCTCTGCTGATTATCAAAAAGATCCATAGTAGGAGCAGGGTTCATGGCCAGCTCCGACATGGAAATATTGGTCCGTGGTTCGAGTTTTTCAGTCTTTATGTCAAAACCTTTTGCATAAACGTCAAATCCAGCGACGAGAGGTGCGATGAATTTTCGATAATAAGTATCCTCGACTTTTTTCGGAACGACTAAAAATTTCTTTTTGAGAAACGGAACCAGTTTGCTGCCATTCACATATTTGGAGAAACTGTATAATCTATCATCACAGACCATGAAGGCCGGTTCCTTACAAATTATATATGATTTTTTACCCTGGAAAACTACCTTTTCTCCGTTGTATTTAATCGTAGGAAAATAGTGTGTATTGTCATCATTTCTTCTGAAATGAAAAAGAATCGTTGAAGTGGGATCAAGTACCTCAATTTGTTTCCAGGTCGGTTCCCCGTCATGACCCATTTCGAAAAGCTGCTTACCATAAATCTGCGTTAGGATATTCCCCCTCCTTCTTTCCAGATATTTTTGGATTTCGCGCTGCAGTATTTCATCGGGTTTTTCACTCTTGTAAACTTTATGAAAGAAATCCCTTGGTTTAATTTTCCCTTTGTAAAATTTCCGGATTACGACATCCTGCTGGAGGTCGTCCATGAGTTTTATGATTTTATAGTCCGTTTCGTCTAAACCATTGGCAAATTCATTGGCATTTTGAGCGGATATATTTTGATGTTGCAATGTAAGCTTTCCTTTGTCATCAAGCTGAACGACAAATGATTCAAATAAATACCCTAAATATTCATGCTCAAATAATGAATATATTATCTGGAACGGATTCGATGTTGAAACCTTCATAGTTAAAAAAATCAACTCGCAATTTAAGACATTCTAAATTAATTATTGACCGGTTCTCATCATTTTCTTATAAATGAGGGGCCATATTTAGAATGATTCTAATTATTAAACTCTGTGTTCATAATTGAACATAAACCTGAAATATGTGTGCACTACCGATACTTCTGCTTATCATTGGATATGTAAAATGTAGATTATCAGCTGTTTGTGATAAAGGTATGCTTGTTGAATATAAATTGTTGAGGATATGAAAAGAATGATTTTCAAACATTATATATTGACAACGTTAAGATTGATGTTAACCAAATGGTGGCTGAGTCTGATTAAATTGTTTTCCCTGACATCAGGCATCACTTCCTTCCTTCTGGTCTGGTTCTTTTATTTTGATCAACAGTATTTTTTTAGTGAGAAACGCCGACTATTTGAAGCCTGCACCTCTGGAAATATATTTCTGCTGGGATTCATTCTGCTGGTAACCACCATGATTTATTTTTTCATAATGAAAAGTCAGATATCATTCAGGCATAAAGAATTGTTTTTCAGAAAATTATATGGCGAATCCCATAAGGGTATCATTGTGATGCTAATGATGGAAACGTCGGTATTCATCCTTATAGCTTTTTTACTGAGCCTCGTTTTAATAGATCAATTAGCGCCAATTTTCAATTTGATAACTGAGAAAAATATTAGTCTTAGGAAAATGGGAGACATTTTTGATTTTTTTATGATTGTGTGTTTTTTGTCAGTTTTGGGTTTTGTGGTCGGAATTTTGCCTTCCTATTGGTATGCGCGGAACAATGCCGTTGATATTTTAAAAAAACTTCCTCATTAATTCACTTTTCTTAATAATTTGTACGGTGAGTTATCAAATTACATATTGATGTTTCAATTGATCAGAAAAAAAGCGGTTCATTGCATTATTATATTGTTTGTAATCTTTTGTGATAATTCCGCAACTAAAGCCCAAAACCTGGGGTTTGATTTTTCCGGTGATCACAAAAGTGTCACCGTCCCTTTCGAATTATATAACAATCTAATTGTCGTGCCAATTTTATTGAATGGAAAATATCCTTTAAAATTCATACTGGATACTGGTGTTCGATCTACGATAATTATTGATAAATCTTTTACGGACTCTTTAAATATTCAATACGATCGAAAAATAGAACTGTTTGGCCTGGGTAAAGAGCAATCAGTCAATGCTTTGGTTGCCGGCGATATTTCCATGACTATGCCCGGAGTAACCTGTTCCGGGCTTTCGGTGTTGGTATTGGAAGAAGATTTTCTCCACCTGGAACCCCACCTCGGAGTGAAGGTCCATGGATTAATTGGATATGACATTTTTAGCCGCTTTGTATTGAAGATTAATTATATCGATAAGCAATTAGAGCTTTTTAAACCTTTAGATTATGAAGTTAATAAAAAATACGAGGCGATTGATTTGGATATTTACGAAGCTAAACCATATATGAAGGTGCAAATACAGCTAAATCCTGTTGATTCTATAATGGCCAGACTGATGATCGATACCGGTGCAAGCCATGCCCTCGTGCTGAACCGGGAATCAAGTGAAAAAATAGACATCCCCGTGGTAAGTATTGAGACGAAATTAGGACGAGGGTTGACCGGTGAAATAAATGGGCATCTCGGGAGAATTGATGGAATTTACCTTGGGAAGAAGAGATTATCTCATGTAATTACCTCCTTTCCCGCAGGAGCGGAATATGATAAAAATGACAATAAAAACGGGTCGATCGGAGGTGAGCTCCTCAAAAAATATTCTGTGATATTTGACTATTACAGGAACAAAATATACCTCAAACCCAATGCTACGTTTAAGCATCCTTTTGAATATAATATGAGTGGTTTGGAATTTTCAGCAGAAGGTGAACAACTGGATCAATTTGTAATTAGTCATATCAGGAAAAATTCTGCCGCCTCTGGTGTCGGATTTGAATTGGGTGATTTAGTCGTATCATTGAACAATATCCCAGCCAAAAAGCTCACCTTGTCAAAAATATATACCAGTTTAAATCTAAAGGACGGAAAGAAAATAAATCTTACGGTTTATAGGAATGGGAAATATTATTCAAAAACTTTCCACCTTAAAAGAGAAATATGAAAAGACTCCGACTTTATAGAAGGGCTTTAATTCTACTTTACGAAGATAAAGGACATAATGTAAAAAATACTTTTTGGAATTAAACCTTCAAGGATTTTTAGTATGATTTATCTTTGATTTCTATAATTAAAAGTCATACACAATTGAATCCTTGAAGGTTTTTAACACAATTAATGATGTTAAAGCCAAATTCATAAAGTAGAACTAATCTGTGTCCGTCCATAAACTATGATTGTTCATAAATTTAAAAAAATGAATCTACTATCTCCCTCCTTGGATTGGTGAAGGCCTTGCTTCGCCGAAGCGGCTACACGAAGAAGGGGGGGTACATAATAAATCATTCAAATTTTTTAGATTTTGCGACTTTATGGACAGACTCTTATTTAGGAGTTGGCTAATCCTGCTCGCTCAACTCAATAAACGGGATCTTGCTTTCAATGACCTGCTTATTGAGCGATGGTAATTCTTCATTTATTACTTTTTTAAAAATCGCAAGTTCTTCATCAATTTTATGAATTAATTCGGTCTTCAATGCTGTTTCCTGTTGAGTTGGCCTGGAGGTTCCATAGCCGTTTAATGCAGTGAGATGTCCAAGCTTGTTGGTAAGTTTAATTGGAAAATTCAGAGGATCCTGATTGCTTTTATTTTTTGTCTGATACAGGTTTTCCTCCACACCACTTATCTTTTCCTTTATGGATTTTATTGTCTTCAATAGTTGCTCATTTTTTTCTTCATCGAGTTTTTCTTTCAATGCTCCCAGTTGGGTCTTTACTTTTCTGATGTCGATAATAGCCAGATGAGCCTCTGTAATTTTATCCCTTATTTCGATAAGAAAATCAAATTGTTGTCTAAGATCTTCCTGAGATGATTGAGCACGCGGATCCGTTAGTATCTTCATTTCCTGGACGATACTATCATTATCAACCTTCAATTTCACCTGGTAGGACCCGGGAATGGCTTTTGGTCCGGAAGTATTAGCCCACCAGAGGATCATACCGTCAAACTTTTTAGCGCTCTCATAACGCATGTTCCAGGCAAACATATTTGTGCCTTTTTTCACAGCCAGTGAGTCAGTTTTTTCTTTGGCATGGTTGCTGAACTTTTTAATCAGCGATCCGTCTTTTTCAAGAAACTCCAGACTGATATTTATGCTGTCCGTGATTTCTTTTACAAAAAAATTGACAATTGCGCCACCGGGATGATTCTGGCCGGAGGTTCTACTGTTTTTCACTGATCCACCACCCATCCGGTAACTGTCTAATGGTTTGTACAAGTGAAAATGCTTTTTTATTATTTCAGAGTTCAGTTGATGCATAGGGCTTAAATCATCGATCATCCAGAAACTTCTTCCCTGGGTAGCGGCAATCAGGTTTTTATTTTTTATGGTAAGGTCTGTAATTGGAACTACCGGTAAATTCATTTGGAATGGTTTCCAACTCACACCGTCATCAAATGAAATATACATACCACTTTCAGTCCCACAATACAGCAATCCCTGTTTCCCGGGATCGGCACGAACCACCCTGGTAAAATGCGATGCGTCAATCCCATTGGTAATCAGCGTCCATGATTTGCCGTAATCGTTTGTTTTATACAAATAGGGTGTATAATCCCCCGATTTATACCTTGTGCCTGCGATGTAAGCACCGCCTTTTACAAATGGATTTGCATCAATGCTGTTGATCATCATCCATTCCGGCATATTTGGAGGGGTGACATTTTCCCAATTCGTTCCACCATCCCTGGATATATGAATTAGTCCGTCATCTGAACCTGTCCAAAGCAAGCCCTTTTCATAGGGTGATTCAATGGCAGCGAAAATTGTGCAATAATATTCTACTCCCGAATTGTCCTTCGTGATCGGACCGCCTGATGGCCCCAGTTTGGTAGTATCGTTGCGTGTGAGATCCGGAGAGATGGTCTTCCACGATTGACCTTCATCTTCTGTCACATGCAGATGGTTGCTGGCCGTATATAGCTTTTTTGGATTGTGGGGTGAGAAAAATATAGGGAAGTTCCATTGAAAACGATATTTCATGCCTTCGGCTCCATATCCCATAGGATTATCCGGCCATACATTAATCGCCTTTACCTCATGAGTTTTGTGGTTCTTTCTTGTTAAAAAACCGCCATAGCTGCCACCATAGACAACATCATCATCTAACGGATCGACAGCAATATGTGCGCTTTCTCCGCCGGCAGTGGCTTCCCAATCGCTTTCGCTAATGGAATATCCATCGGTTCTGTGGGCAATCCGGACACTTGAATTGTCTTGCTGGGCTCCGTAAATCCGGTAGGGAAAATGATTGTCGGTAGTAACCCTGTAAAATTGGGCAGTAGGTTGGTTGTAGTATGTTGACCAGTTTTCTCCAGCATTAAAACTAACCTGGGCACCACCATCATCTGCTATGATCATTCTTTGTGAATTTTCCGGCGCTATCCATAGATCGTGGTGGTCGCCATGCGGCGCAGAACTGGCTTTAAAGGTCTTCCCTCCATCTTTTGATATATGATATTGCACATTGACAACATATACAACATCTTCGTCTTTTGTATCTGCGTAAATTCTGGAATAATACCACGCCCGTTGTCTGAGGCTTCTTGAATCATTGACTTTTTGCCAGTTATTCCCGCCATCATCACTTCGGAATACTCCTCCGTTTTCAGCTTCTATGATGGCAAAAACGCGATCCTTTTTCACAGGTGATACCGCAATACCAATGATTCCTATTGTGCCGGATGGCATTCCTTTATTATCAGAAATGTTAATCCAGGTTGCTCCTTCATTTGTACTTTTCCACAGCGCCGAACCTTCCCCTCCGGACGACAGGCTGTATGGCGTCCTTCTTACCCTCCATGTACTCGCATACAAAATTCGTGGATTGTTGGGGTCAATGATTAAATCTATCGCACCTGCATCGGCATTGGCAAAAAGGACTTTTTTCCATGAATTACCACCATCGATACTTTTATATACACCTCTTTCATCAGATGATTTGAACAAATCTCCCAGCACTGCCGCATAAACTATTTCCGGATTGTTGGGGTGAATTCGGATCCTTGGTACATGCCTGGAATTTTTCAGTCCTTTAAATGTCCATGAATCACCGGCATTTTCTGATTTCCAAATCCCATAGCCATAAGACACATTTCCTCGTACAGTTTTTTCACCACCTCCAACATAGATCACATTGTTGTCTGACTCGCTGACGGCAACAGCTCCAATAGAACCGCCAAAATATCCATCGGAAATATTATTCCATGTCGATCCTCCATCTTCGGTTTTCCAGACTCCGCCACCGGTTGACCCAAAATAGAAAAGGTTGGTTTTCCCGGGGACACCGGTAACCGCTGCGCTCCTTCCTCCGCGGAAAGGACCGACATTTCGCCATTTTATGGAATTGTAGTATATGGTATCATACGAAACCGTTGGTATGTATTTATTTTTATTTTTTTTCTGGGCGTTGATAATTGTACTTGAAAGAAGTGCAGTGATGATGAAGACAAGGAATATATATTTTTTCATAATGAATTATTGATTTAAAGTTAGAATAGGTAGAAATCTTCTATTGAGGGCAAACTTAAAAATAAATTGAAGTCTTTTTTTGTTGAAGGGTATTATAAGTAATAATATTGCAAACCAATTAAATAGTGTCTTTAAGAAAGCGGTTCTTTTTTTACAAAATGAATTATTATTAATGAGATTTTCATTTTATTTCTATGAGTAGATGCCTTGGTATCAATCGATTAGAAAAAAATGAAAAGATCTAAATAAGAAACATTTTTAATAATGAGGTGTTTTCTTATAGACACTAATATCAAGCCCAGATGGCGGAATTGGTAGACGCGCTAGTTTCAGGGACTAGTGTCAGCAATGGCGTGCAGGTTCGAGTCCTGTTCTGGGCACATTAGCGATAGAGATTGATAGGAAGTGACATTTTTAAGCCGTATGGGCACTTTTGCAAAAGCTAAAACACTATCAATTTCTATCTTTTTGATACAATTTTGATACATATTTCTGATACAAATCCCTCCTTTTTGGCGTATATTAGGGAATCATTTAGTTTTATATAAATTTAATGATACAGAATGACACCAAAAGCGATTTACCGAATCTTATTTAACAGACGAAAAAAAGAAACATCCCGGGACGGAAGATTTCCAATAGAGATTGAGGCATACATTCCGATTATTGGTGAGAGAAGATTCATACCGACTTCTTTACGGGTACTTCCGGAGCAATGGAATGATCGGGACAAATTGGTTACATATAAGCACCCTAATTATGTAACACTGAATAAACGGATACGGGATCTGGTAAATCAATTTGAAAGTATTGAGGAAGAGTATCGGATCAATAGGGTACCATTTCATCTTAAATATCTGGATACCAAACCAAGAAAAGAAAAAGAACAATCTTTTATTAAGTTCTGGGAAGTTTACGTGAAAACCAATCCAAAAAAGCTCAAATATGAAACCTTAAAAACAAAAAAAACAGCCTTAAAATATTTAAAAAGATTTCAACAAGATGTCCTTTTCTCTGATATTGATTTGAAATTTATTCTAGACTATGAAGATTATTTATTGGATTACGAATACTTCAGAAAGGAAGAGTACCATTCTTTAAAAAGCGGATTTATTCATTCACTTCTTAAAGATCTTAAGGCGGTCCTGAATGTTGCGATACAAAAGGATTATTTTTTACTGGAGCGATCTCCATTTCAAAAGTTTAGCATCCAGAAGTATGCAAAATACGGGAATAGTATCAGGTATTTAATCCCAGAAGAGGTACGTGCAATTAGTGATTTAAAATTTGATAATAGTAACAAACATCTTATAAAAATAAGAGATATGTTTTTGCTATCTGTTTATACTGGTCTCAGGTACGGAGATGTTGTTAAATTGAATAGAAAAAGTTTGGTTGAAAAATCCGAGGGATTTGCTATTGATATGGTACAAGAAAAGACAGATGAAAAGGTTTACATTCCAGTTTTTAGCATGTTTAATAAGGAACCAGAAATCATTATTAAGACTTACTTGGCGTTAGGGAGGAAGTATCTTTTTGATGATATCTCTAATCAATACGTGAACAGAGAATTAAAGATACTTGCAAGTATGGCAGGGGTTAATAAAAATCTTACTTTCCATATGGGAAGGCACACTTGCGCCACATGGCTTTTAAGCAATGGGCTTCAATTGGAATTTGTAAAGGAGATCTTGGGGCATAAGAATATAAAAACTACGCAGATTTATGCCAAAGTACTCAATCAGGCATTGGAACAAGCAATTGGCCGACTGAGTTATTAGTCATTTTTTATTATAGAAATTGAACTTTTGGTTCCGTTGTATAAAGAAAAGGTTCCTTTTTCATTTTTTTCAATTCTAAACCTTTGTGTCTTTATATAGTCATCGACAATTTCTTTCATCTCTTCTCTTGAAAAATATTGTGGTGAGGTTAAATGCATATCATACACTAGTAAAAGTAGATTTGATATCTTATCATTATCATTTTGATTTGACAGTAATATTTCATTCATGTCATTGGTGATATTTCCTTCTGATATTTTCCTTGTCAAATGGACTATTAGATTTTTAATTAATTCTTGAAAATAAAATATAAATATTGATTTACTTTTTTCAGCTTTAAGTTGCGCGATTTCTTGCTGCAATTTTAAAGTTTCCAATTCAGATTCCAGTTTTCGTTGTTTTTCTTTAAGATTGGCAATGAGATCACCTTCAAACAAAATTGTTTTTAAATCTACATTTAACGCTTCTGCAATTTGAGTGAGCTTTTTAAAAGTTATTGATTCAGGATTTTTTACTATCCTTGCATAGTTTTGTCTAGTGGTGTTAATTTTTAACGCTAGTTCTTCCTGTGTCAAACCCTCCTTTTTGCGTAGATGTTCTAATTTTTCTATAACACTTGTTGGACTCATTCCCAAATATAAGAAATAATATTGATTGCAAAAGTAATAATAAGATGCAATAAGGCAACAAATAATTGCTTTAAAGAAATATATATATTACATTTGATTAATATTGATAGTAAATTTATTTCCAGCATAAATAAAATGAGTATGAAAAAGAGTGAAAATCAGATTATGATTATGGTACCGAAGGAGGAATGGGATGATCATAGAAGTAATATAATTAAAATCCTCGAATTCCAAAAGAAAGGGAGGTCACCACTTGAAGGCTATGTAACGAAAAAAGCAATCCAAGATCTATATGATTTCTCTGATGCAACCTGGTTTCGCTTGAAGCGAAAAGGAATATTTTCAGTTAGGAAATTGGGAGGCCTCCAATTTGTGAAAATTGAAGATTTTATTCAAGCTATAGAATCAGAATCCATTTAGGATCAGATAAAGCTACCTATTATCGACTACTCAAAGATGGTCACATAGAGGTTTATCGTCTGTGTAGAAAACTGTATATCAGAATTTCATAATTAAGGTAGACTTATAAAGCAAAGTGGAATATAACAATCCATATGGAGCGTGAAAAGGTTGATGGGCAGACACACAAATAAAATCGCGATGACTGTATTTAAAAATATTCATCAGGATAACAAAAGCAAAACTAAGCGGGAAAATCCCGCAACCATTAATTAAATCTTAAATATTATAGTCATGAATGAGCAGTATTTAGAAAATCTCGATCGAGATAGTAAGAGCGTATCAACGGCGATTAAAGAACTACAGGATATGTCGAGTAACAATCCATTCGCGCATTTAGCCAAACCAATTATTGAAGAGTTAGAAGGACTCAAAACTAAAATTGAGCGCGAAGCAAATAGAGAAAGGGAGCTTATAGCAGACCTGGAGGAGTAGAGTATATATTTTTCATTTTATGTATCTGGTACGGTTTGGTAGGGTATTGAAAATATTAGCCGGATGGCATCAAGTGGGAGGGAAAGAAATTGACATTATCGAATAATAAAAAAAACCGGCAGCAACCGGTTTTAAATCTTTTGAAAACAAACACGAGTCCGGCAAAGCGCCAGGCATTCTATGTATAACACAAAAATAATAAAAAAATGGAAGAATTATTAGAAAACATGATTGTGGTTTTGGATATCGAGGAACATCCTGGAAGAATCCAAAATTTTTTAGAAAAATTGTTCTTGGCCTTTTTTGGGTCTGATGATATCGAAGGTCTGGAAAAGCCGGACCGAGAAAATTTCGCGTTTTTCTATATAACGCTAAAAAAATTTTTCGATAAAATAGATTCCAAGCTTTCGGAAAACAGAAACTAAAACCAGGAGCTTAATAGCTCCTTTTTTTCTTTTCTTAAAAACAATACAACCCAACACATAAATGGAAAAAGGCACTAAAAATCAAAACCATAATTCAATTCCAGATTTCTCCAAGTCTATGGTATCTAAATCCATCACTGGTCTTCAAGAGCTCACATTAACACTAAAAAATAAGTTCACGATGACCCAATATGATTTTGCGGATGTCATTCAAAACATGATGAAGGATTTGAAAAAAATGGAAAGCAATCCAAAGCTTTCTCAAAGGTTTATTGAGCAAAAAAGACACGAAATTGAGAGGTTAATAAATTTCAATAACACGGCCGATTTAATATTTCAGAAATATGAAAATTATACACAACTATTACAATTAACAAACGCTATCATAGAAAGAACTTTTTTAGAATCTTCATCAATTGATGAAATGATTCTAAGGCACAAAGAATACAGAGAAGAATTTTCCAATCCTTAATACTGGGGGCATGCAGTTAGATATAAAAAAAATAAAAAAGGAAGTTGACTTAAATCTGGAAAAAAAAGAGACCAAGGTAAAGGAGTTAGATAAACTTCCTCCTACTATATTTGATTTGGCTGAAAGTTATTTAAACAACAATTACAAAATTCGTAAAAATATTGTACTTGATACGTTTGAAATAAAAAGTGCTAATGGGAATGACGCCTTCAAAATTCTGGAAGATGAATCAAATCTTTACATAGAACTTCAAAAAAACAGGGTGAATATTTCAATGGAAAAATTGAGGGCACTTTTGAAATCAGATTTTTTAGAGCAATACAATCCCATTCTTGAATATTTTGAAAAATTACCAACATGGGACAGCCGAAAGGATATAATTGATGATGTCGCTAATTACATTAAGATTTCTAAAGGTCAAAGAAACCGTTTTAATATCCAATTCAAAAAAATGATGGTGCGATGTGTGGCTTGTGCTCTTTCACCTAAAGTATTTAACAAACAAATATTTGTGATCGTGCAAAGCAAGCAGGATACAGGAAAAACATCTTTCATTCGGTGGTTGAGTCCAGATCAGCTGAGTGACTATTACACGGAAAATATAAACTTTGACGATAAGGATTCCCACATAAGCATAACAGAAAATTTTATTATAAATATAGATGAGTTGGCTACCCTTCACCGAACTGAAATCAATAAACTCAAGAGTTTCATTTCTAAGCAAGACGATAAATCAAGAAGGGCATACGCTGTTAGAGCAGTTAGGCGGGTAAGAATAGCAAGTTTTTTAGCATCGACAAATGACATGGAATTTCTAACTGATACCACTGGCAATGTTCGCTGGCTTTGTTTCCAAATTGAAGGTATTGATTTTAATTATTCGAAAGATTTTTCAATTGACGAACTATGGTCGCAAGCATATACACTCTATAAAGAAGGATTTAAATATCAGCTTACAGGTAATGAAGTGATCGAAAATGAACTGGTCAATAGCAACTTCATGAAGCAACCACCAGAAGCAGAAATAATAAACAGACATTTTATTCCCGGAACAAAGGATAATCATGATTACTTTCTGACTTCCACAGATTTAGCAAATCTAATTGGTACTCTTTTCCAGATTAAAAATGTGTCAGTTGTGAGAGCAGGACAATCCATGAATTATTTAGGTTTTGAAAGAAAAACTCACTATAAGAAAAACTTAAAAAAATCACATTCTATCTATGGTTATTATGTGTTACTCGACAGAGATGAGAATTTCAGTGAAACAATCGATTTGCACTTAAATTCCAGATTTGTTAAAAATTCGATAAAGTAGTTACTCAGTTACTCGAAGTATAATAAATCTTAATTTATGAAGAAAATTCAAACAAATTTTCGAGTAACTAATTCGAGTAACTATATATTTTAATGTTACTCGTTTTTGCAATTTCGAGTAACTCTGTAAGTACGTAAGTAGGTTTTACACTTTCTAAACAAAAAAGTAAAAATTAATAGTTGCATTTCTTCATTTCTAAGAAAAATACAATTTGTCATGTCAAGTGAACCGGAAATAAAATACAGAAAATATTTAGGTGGAAACTTGAGTAAAAATGAGTTTGCCAGAGGTTATCATATTTCTCGGAAAACATTGCATGCGTGGATCAAGCGATCCCCAAAACTAAAAGTAGCCTCTGGCAAATTTAAAATATTAATGCCTACCGAAATCAATAATATGATCAAACATTTTGGTGATCCTGATTGGTCGGTATTTTCAGAATACGAGAAAAAATACAGAGGCTAATAGTTTCGATCACTTTTATTCCTTTTCGATCCCTATCGATCCCTATCGTAACCCCATCAAATTTCTACGACATACCTTTCCCATATTATTAAATCTAAAAAAAATACAATGAAAAATTCGATTAAAGAAATAGCTCGTGAACTATATAAGCAGGAGTACAGCCCAAAGGAAGCGGCAGTAGAATTAGTCGGCCAGGCTTCACAATCTTCCGTTTATCGATGGTTTGATGAATTTACATCTGAGGATGATTTTCTTTCCGGTGTGGTTGATGATGAAATTCCCGCAGATTTAGGAGATGTAGATTCTGCTGATGAACCGGGCAATATTGATGAAGAGTATGAAGAAGAAAGTGAACTGGGTGAAGTTGAGGGTGATGATGAAAATGTGATCGATGAAGAAGCCCGGGAAATCAATAGCCGGAAAATTAAAAGAGGCATTGAGAAAAAAACCAAAAAGCTTTTTAATTCCATACTTTCGCATTCATCTTCCTTTGAGTGGTCGCACCAACAAATAAACAAAATGCTGAGGAGCTTGGATTCTGTTCAAGATCAAATTGAGTTTATATTTGGCTATGATCCTGATGAATATAAACTAAACGCTTTTTGGGTCTATTTGGAGTCGTTTGTTGCTCTTTTTCAAGCTTATTCTAATGCAGGTGGGGTTATTGAAATTAACTTTGAGAGGGAAATTCTTGATGAAATTGATGCCATATTAGGGGTTGAGGAGTTTGATTCCGTATATTCTTGGGGTGCTATTTTTGAAGCAGGTTTTTCAAGACTTAAAAATGATCTCAATGAAATTGATGGTCAAAAACTTGATTCCGATGCGACATACGAATACGAAAAACGTATTAGTGATTTAGTCGCAGAATTGGAGGAAAATGACTCTGAATTAGCATATACTAACGAAATGAGTATCCTTAAAGGACTTAAAAAAGACTTCAAGCGGCTTTCTGATACAATTGATGAATCATTTTGGGGTTCTGCGATGTTTGTTCTTGATGAGGATCTTCAAATATCCAAGAAATAATTATCAATTATGAATGGATATAATCTTTCAGGCGAAGGAAACTCTGGAGGCGGAGGCACAGGATGGGTCCAGCTTGCTATCAGTGCCGCCACATCAATTTTTCCATCAGTTATCAATATGTTCGGCCAGCAGGTATCACCTGAAGAACAACAGAGAAAAGCAGGAGTTTGGGGCCAGATGCTTACAGAGTTCTTGCTGAATCCAGGCATGACCGGCCAACAGCTCGGTCAGAGATGGAAGGACAGACTTCCTTTTAGACAAAATGGTACCAAGGATCGCTTTGTCGCAAATAATTTGATTGGAAAATCAGAAGATGCCATCATAAACCATTTAATACAAAAGGTAAATGATGAATTTTCAAAAGG
>JAJRQT010000124.1 GCA_024280115.1 Bacteroidota bacterium
GCTGCCGCTTTGCACGGTGCCGGGCACCAGCAGCCTATGAAATTTCAGGTAATCACCAAAAAACCATCCTTACGGAATATAAAAAATCAAAAATTAAAAATCAGTTTTTACACCAAATCGAGTTGGGAGCAAGATCAAATTACCGAAAAGAAAACCGAAACCGGATACATTAAAATCTCATCTCCCGAACTCACTGCTTTTGATCTTGTGTATCATAACAAGAAAATAGGTGGGCTAAACCGCATTATACCAATACTTGAAGATTTATCGGAAACTATAAAAACATCGGTTTTAGCAAAAACTGCCAAAACTCAAAAAACACCAAACATCCAACGACTGGGTTATTTGCTTGATGAATTGAGTCGTGAGTCGCTGTCAAATTCCCTTTTCAAATTATTGGGGAAGCAAGCCAAAGAAATTCCACTTTCATTGGCTCACAAAGACAGAACAGGACCCATGAATAAAAAATGGAACATAATCATCAACACCAAACTTGATTTTTAATGCTACCAAGAAGGTACATAGAAGAATGGAAAGAATTTGCGCCCTGGCCGGAAGATGCACAAGTGGAACAAGACCTGGTGATTGAAAAGGCCTTGTTGGAGTTGTTTGCCAGCCCATTCCTGCAAGAACGGCTGGCATTCAGAGGCGGAACCGCCCTGCACAAGCTCTTTCTGAAACCACAAATGCGGTATTCAGAGGACATTGATTTGGTGCAAATAAACGCTGAACCAATTAAAGACACATTATCTGCCGTTCGAAAACAGCTTAGTTTTCTTGGCAAGCCTGTGGTGAAGCAAAAGGCCAACAACAACTCATTGGTTTATCGCTTTAAATCTGAAATACCTCCTGTGATTAACCTACGTCTAAAAATTGAGATTAATTGCCGAGAACATTTTAATGTGATGGGATACAAAGAATTGGAACACACCATTGAAAATACCTGGGCAAATGGCTCTTGCAAACTCATCACATTTGAAGCAGAAGAAATGTTAGGAACAAAGTTACGAGCGCTTTATCAACGTAAAAAGGGACGTGACCTTTTTGACCTGTACCATGCGCTGACAGATTTAGATTTGGATATTGCCGTCCTTATTAAATGCTACAAGAAATACATGGCATTGTCGGTAGGAAAACCGCCAACGCAAAAGCAATTTTTGCTGAACATGGAAGAAAAATTGCAAGACCCTGATTTTGAAGGTGACATTTACGGTTTGCTGCGCCCTGGTGTGTAATACGATCAAAACAAAGCCTACGAATTAATAAAAACCGAACTCATAGAAAAAATATAAATGAACAACAACACTTCAATAAAACAAATAAAACATTTCTTTAAAGAGACGTTTCAGTTTAATGCCAATTGGATAGCGGGGTTGAATAAAGCGCCATTTGGAAAAGACTGGATGTTATTAGGGGAGCAGCTTTGCGAAGTCTTTTATATATATTTTTCTGAAAATGAGAAAAAGTAATGAACGGCTGATAGTATCAATATAATTTTAGAACTTTCTCGGAATTTTAACAAGATAGATAATATTCAAATGTCATCCTCAACGTTATGAAAACCATCAAAAAATCTATTAGATTAGCATTCTTACATTGTGAGTAAGTATGATACACTTACTCAAATGTTAGCGGCAATGTTAGTTTAATAATAGATGGTTAGATTAATCAATACGGACAAGGATAAGAGAAATCCAGATATATACTCTTCCCTCTTTCATCAAATACTGAAAGGAAAGAATGAATTTGATCCAGGCTACGATCAATTGGCACTAGAAACATGCCATGTTGCAAAATTCATATGCCAACTGGATAAAAATATTGAAATTGCCAGGAAATATGAGAGCCCCGATTTCATATTAAAGTGGGGAAGTCGAATAATTGGTCTTGAGCATGAAATTTTGGTAAATAATGAATCGAAACAAAAGGAAGGATCACTTGAAGACTTATTTAAGGGATTGGAGAAAGAATATAGAAAAATTAATCCAGATAAGAAGTTGCTACTTACAATCTATCCGCATCCTTATTTAACGTTCCGTAAAGTTGACAAACCCAGTATTTCTAAGGAAATCATGTTTCTTCTTGAAGGATTCATAAATCATAACTTACTTCCGGAGAACAACTATATTGACAGATTAACTAGGATGCCTCATTCTCATCTTGATTTCAGTTGTAATCTTGGAGCTTGGTGGCGGAGAAATCTAGATATTGAGACACTTAATAATGCAATCAAAAAGAAGGAAAAAAAGATTTCAGAGTATCGAGCGAATTCTGGCATCAATGAACAATGGTTGTTAATTGTTATTGGAAGTACCGGTGAAAGCTCTTATGAATTTGAGACTATTGAATCCTTCCAAAATGTAAAAGGAACAAATTTTGATAAAGTATATCTACTAGAGGACTTTCAGGCAAATCTTTATGAAGTGAAATAGCAAAGCTGCTAACATCGTTTATCTTTCAGTGCCACTGATTATCTAATAAACCTGAATATTTCAAATAGTAATGCACAGTTTGAATTTAGAATCTATACGAATGTGGCACTGCAATATACACAGGACCGTTGGTTCAATATAGAATCTCCTCATCAAGTTTGTCTAAGGCATTTTTACTAACAACATAGGCGAAGATACTATTTGGAACGATCAGTAAATCCTCATAATCCTCATATTTCGTTTTACTTGTTATTATTCCTTTATTGAGGCCATTTTTCAACATGAATTGTTTAAGCTTTCCTGCCTTAGGACTATCCGACCATTTCACTTCGACAGCCCAATAAACATCCTGGAAGTTATTACTTACCTGAATTAAATCTACCTCCCCTTCATTTTTTCCGCTTTTCCAATTGGCATACCTTAAAAATTCATGTTCCCTATGCAAATATTGAGCATACACTGCAGTTTCAACTAAGTGGGGAAACCGCTCATCCGTATCTTTTATGCGCCCAAATAAACCAGTGTATAGACTGGGATTAGTTAAGTAAACTTTAAACTGAGTTATGTTCTTAAACCTTTTCGCCGAAATATCTACGCGGTGTAACACTTTGATTAAGAATGCGGCCTCCAGATATTTAATGTATTTCTTAATTGTTTTATTGTCGGTTTTCGTTTCTCTTGAAACCTTTTGGTAATCAAGGATTTCTCCAGTCCTATAAGATAATACATTAAAAAATTGTTGAAGCTCCAAAGTGTTTTCAATACCAAACAAGCCGGGTAAATCTTTCATGATTACCTTGTCTGTAATATCTTTCTGAATTACCCTTTCTGGATTTTTTACTTTTTCAGCATTTAGGGCTATCTCTGGAAATCCTCCAAAATTTATATAGTCGATGAAGTGATTGTTGAATTTTCTAATATCAACACATTTGTAAAACCTCCTCGGTCCATTGAAATCAACTTCAGTTTCTGTTAGCAAATCATTGTAACCATTTAGATCAATATACTCTGAAAACGTCAAGGGTGGTAAAAAGTAATCGGTAAACCTCCCAGCGCCACTTTCAATGCTCTTCATTCTTAATGCTGCTGCTGCACTTCCACTAGCAATAAATTTAGATTTCCTGTTTTTATCGACCAATGATTTTAGATGTATTTCCCAATTTTTTAGATACTGTATCTCGTCAAAGAAAAAATAAGAATCTTCAAGTGCCACCTCATTAATTAAAAGTCCATCACTAATTAATTCCTCAAGGGGCATATTAGTATAGATAGGAGTATCCAAACTGAAATAGAAAATATTTTTCGCACTGACACCAGAATTAATCAGGTCTTGAATAGCCTGATACATTATGACAGTTTTACCAATTCTTCTTGGCCCCATTAACACAACGGCCCTATGGGGAAATTTTTGAGTGACAAGTTCATAGAACCCATTGTAGTACCTTCTTTTACTAAATTCATCGTAGAAAGGAATTTTCCCCTCTTCCCACCATGTATTATCATCTTTGATTCTACCGGCCAGAATATTTTTATCAAAACCCATAATATTAATTTTAAGGATAGCTATCACAAAAATAAGAAAATTAAAATTTAAGGACAAGCATCCCACAATTTAACAGAGCCTAATAGAACAGACGGCTGGCAGTCATTTGACCGCAAGGCGATGTGCTTTTGTGACTGGCCAACGCTCAAACATAAGGAAGAATCTTGATCACATTCCATTATTAACATTTCACAATGATATCTTCAATATATTTTCTTGTTCAGAAATTATCACCACCAGAAATACCGACTGATCTACCAGTATGACCCAGATCATTATTTTTTAAAATTCATATTATTATTTTTACAGTGAGTTATAAATATGATATACACATTCATCTATATCAAGACCTACAAAAGAAGAGCCATCGGTCTCTTTGAATGCTGGATTTACTAGCAATCCCTTATTCGACTGACTGTTAAAGTCGGTGTAGTTTGCCTTTTTTTATTTAACTCATTCCCAATTATTTCTTATTTACCATGTCTTCAGTTACAATTTTCGACATTAAACGCTTCGCCGTTCACGATGGTCCAGGTATCCGGACAACGGTTTTTTTGAAGGGCTGCCCCATGGATTGCTGGTGGTGCCATAATCCTGAAAGCAGGAAAAGTGCCCCTGAAGAAGTAATTTATAAAAGGAAGCTTGGAGAGAAGGAAGTCGATGCCAAAGTCACCTATGGAAAAACGATGCAAATCCATGAACTCATGTCGGAAATATTGAAAGACAGGCTGTTTTATGAAGAGTCTGACGGCGGAGTTACCTTTTCCGGAGGTGAGCCGCTGCATCAACCGGAAGCGCTTCTGGAGCTACTGAAGCAATGCAAAAAGGCTGGTTTGCATACATGCGTTGATACCTGCGGTTATGCGCAATGGAGTAATTTTGAACATATTATACCTTACACCGACCTGTTTCTTTATGATCTGAAAATGATTGACATCGAAAATCATACAAAATTTACCGGGGTAAAAAATGAGATGATCATGGAAAACTTGCAAAAACTTTTAAAGCAAAAAGCAAATGTAGAACTCAGGATCCCGGTGATCCCGGGAGTGAATAATTCAAAGGAAGAAATAAACAGGTACAAGGATTTCCTCCAAAACACTGTACAAAATGTTCCAAAAATCCATCTGCTGCCATATCACAAGATTGCCGGAAACAAATACGAAAAATTGCATATGGAATACAGGATGAATACCATTGAAAAGAACAACAGTTCTAATATTGAGTCATTCAGGAAAGAACTGGAGTCAGCTGGATTTGTAGTAGGAATAGGAGGTTAAATTTTAGAAATAACAAATGACGGAAGATAGAATAAATAGTCCACTCCAAAAAGTCAAAGTCCCCTTTAGGGGATTTAGGGGTGTTGGACTTTTCGGAGCGGACTCAATAAAGATTTACTGAATGGAGAGCGTTGATATATCAATCTCTTTTCAATCTTCCCTGAGTCAGGAACAATAAAACAGGATAGAGCAATAGACTATACACATCATGACAGAACGAATTGAAAAACTAAGAACACAAAGCTTGAATGCAGTCAACAGGATCTCTGCAGAACGGGCATTGCTGATCACAGAATTTTACAGATCTCATGAAAGCCAGAAGGCTTCTATTCCGGTTCAGCGGGCGCTTTCTTTCCAATACATCATGGAAAATAAATCCATTTGTATCAACGATGGCGAACTGATTGTTGGCGAACGGGGTCCGGCGCCTAAAGCCACACCTACCTATCCCGAGATCAACCTGCACTCTACCAAAGACCTCGACATTCTCAACTCCAGGAAGAAAGTGAGTTTTAAGGTGGATTCCGAAACGAGGAAAGCTTATGAGGAAATCATCATTCCTTTCTGGGAAGGAAAAACAAATCGCGAGCGTGTGTTCAAAAACATGGACCAGGCCTGGCTCGACAGTTATGCTGCGGGAATATTCACTGAATTTCAGGAACAACGGGCACCCGGTCATACCGTGCTCGGCAAGAAGATTTACCGGCAGGGAATGTTGGATATAATTGATGAGATAAAGGAAGTCATAGCAAAACTTGACTTTTTCAATGACTCAGAAGCACTCAATAAGCGGGAAGAGTTGCTGGCCATGGAAATTACAGCTAAGGCAATCATTCAATTTGCTGAGCGATATGCTGAGGCTTTGGAAACAATGGCCGATGATGAAAAAGATGAGATCAGAAAAAAAGAACTCGTGGAAATGGCGCAGGTGTGCAGGAGGGTTCCGGCCGAAAAAGCACTAAATTTCCATGAAGCCCTTCAGTATTATTGGTTTGTGCATCTGGGTGTGATTACCGAAATGAACCCCTGGGATTCGTTCAATCCTGGCCGGCTCGATCAGCACTTGTTGCCATTCTACAAAAAAGGATTGGCTGATGGCAGCCTGACGGAAGATTGGGCGAAAGAGCTTCTACACTCGTTCTGGGTGAAATTCAACAATCACCCCTCGCCGCCAAAAGTTGGCGTGACCGCAGAAGAGAGTAATACCTACACAGATTTTTGCCTCATAAATATGGGCGGACTGACGGAAGATGGCAAAGACGCCGTAAATGAAGTCACCTACCTGATGCTGGATGTGATTGAGGAAATGCGTCTTTTGCAGCCGAGTTCTATGGTGCAGATCAGCAAAAAAAACCCGGATAAGTTTGTTGAGCGGACAGTAAAAATTGTTAAAACTGGATTTGGTCAGCCATCGATTTTTAATACCGATGCCATCATCCAGGAATTGATGCGACAGGGAAAAGCTATCGAAGACACCAGAAATGGAGGCGCAAGCGGATGTGTAGAAAGTGGCGCATTTGGGACAGAAGCCTATATTCTGACAGGATATTTCAATTTGGTGAAAGTATTGGAAGTGACCTTGAATAATGGGGTTGACCTTAAAACAGGCAAATTAATCGGAGTTGAAACAGGAGGTTCCACAGGTTTTGAAACATTTGAGAATCTTCTGCATGCATTTAAAATCCAGCTAAACCATTTTATTGATATCAAGATCAAGGGGAGCAATGTCATCGAAAGTTTGTTTGGCGCCCATATGCCGGTTCCATTCCTCTCATTATTGATCGACGACTGCATCAAAAACGGGAAGGACTATAATGCCGGGGGGGCCAGGTACAATACCAACTATATCCAGGGCGTGGGATTGGGAAGCATCACCGATATGCTGACTTCCATCAAATATCATATTTATGATAAGAGGACATTTTCATGGGCAGAACTCAATCACGCCATAGAGGCCAATTTCGAAGGCTTTGATCAAATGCGTGCGCAGCTGGTTTATGATACGCCCAAATATGGCAATGACGACGACTATGCCGATGAGCAGGCTTCATGGATTTTTAATGCTTTTTATGATGCGGTAAACGGAAGACCCTCACCGCGGGGAGCCAATTATAGAATCAACATGCTGCCAACCACGTGCCATATCTACTTCGGGAAAGTGGTGTGTGCGACTGCGGATGGCAGGTTGGATAGCGAGCCGCTTTCTGAAGGGATTTCCCCTTTCCAGGGAATGGATAAACTTGGACCAACGGCAGTGATGCTCAGCGCAACAAAATTTGATCATTTGAAAACAGGAGGCACACTGCTCAATCAGAAATTCTCACCTGATTTCTTTAATAGTAGTGATAGCATCAATAAAGTAGTAAAATTGATCAGGAGCTATTTCCGGTTGGATGGGCATCATATCCAGTTCAATGTGGTTTCTGCTGACACGCTCCGGGATGCACAAAAGCACCCTGAAAAATACCAGGACCTGATTGTTCGCGTGGCGGGCTACAGCGATTATTTCAATGATCTCGGCGCTGACCTTCAAAATGAAATTATCAGAAGGACAGCCCACGAGGCATTTTGATGAAAGGAGGTTCCTCAGAGTCCTCTTCGAGAGACATCTGAGTAGGGAATATTTGGTATGCATCCTAATCCTCCTCAGAGTCTCCTGCAAGGGACTCTGAGATGAAAAAATCAGAGCTATTCATTTGGGTAAATTTTGAATAACAATCATATAAAGCCTATCTTCATCACATGATGAAATCAAACATGAAAGTATTATTCTATCCGGTCTCCATTATCTTATTTTCACTATGTGTAATTAGTTTTTCTTTTACAGCATCTTTTGCTCAGCATAATAAAACAAGTTCTTCCGTAGCATCTGACAAGCCTCCTTCAGACTTTGACCCGAAATATGAGAAGGTGAAATCCAGGGTAAGTTATGTGCCGGGAATAAAGGTGATCAGGGGTGAAACGCATTTGATCGTTCCGGAGCACGAAAGTTTTTGTCCGGCGGGAAGTGTTTTCAAATATAATAACGGAGATATCCATGTTTTTGACAGGCGCTCTGGCGATGGAGGAAAGACCTGGCAACAAACAGAACACATATTGGAAAACTCCACCTACCAATACCCAGAACCTGATGGTGAAGTGATTATGTTCCGCTCGCAAAATGCCGGTGGAGGTTCTTCTAATGCAGGCCGACCGGAATTTTCCCTTCAAAAAACGGAGCAGGAGGGAGTTTTTGAAGTTGATTTTTTTCGATCAAATGATAATGGCCTTACAAGGACAAAAGAACCTGCTAAAGTATTTTTGCCTGAAGTATTAAATAATCTGACAGGCGTTCTGTGCCGTAAGATTGTCAGGCTGCAAGACGGAAGCCTGTTGGTGAGTATGTATAGCCGGAATGGAAAAAGTAAAAAAATGGAAGAGCAGCAATTTCGCTCTATTGTCCTACGTTCGGAAGACCGGGGCAAAACATGGCACTATTTCTCAACCATTGCCTTTGATGGCAAAGAAGATGTGAGGGGCGAAGGTTTTGATGAAACTTCACTTTTGATGCTGGATGACGGCAGGATATATAGTTTTGTCAGGTCCGGCGCCAGCTACCAGGCTTCGCTCGGTAGTTCAAACAATAATGACTGGGGGAACAAGATGCCCTTTAGCTATGGCAAGCAAACACCTATTTATTTGAGTATTTCCAGTGATGGAGGGAAAACCTGGAGTATTGCTGACCCGATCACCACCCACGGTGTTTGGCCTGATGCCATTCAATTGGAAAACGGGATAATCGCCGTGAGCTACGGCCGCCCCGGAAACTGGCTTATGTTCAATGATAACAAGAGCGAAAGCTGGGGGCCAATTATCCCATTCTACAATGACCTTTATCCTCCCGATTGTGGCAATTATGTATCTATGGAAGAGGTCGCGCCAAATGTATTATTAGTTGTGTATTCGCGGACAAATCCCAATGATCATAGGCAAAGTGAACTTGTAGGAACATATTTTCAGGTAAAACGGGAGGTTGTGGAGTAGAATTTCTAATAAAACTTGGGAATCAGGAAAGTATATTATTGCTTGATGAATTTGGAGACCACTTTTGCGTCCTGAGAAAATAATCCAATTATGTATATTCCAGTTGCCTGGTTGCTTAAATCAAATTGAAACTGACGATTGTCGCTCACATTTTCTTGCAGGATAATCTGACCAAAAACATCCATAATCCGAAAATATTCATAAGAATGCCCATTATTCAAATCAAGAAATAGCATCCTTCCGGCGGGATTCGGATATATATTGAAATAATTAATATCATTTTTGTCTCCTGCGGAAATATCTAATGAGGTTATTAAGTCAGGGTCGAAAATAGATGCTTTTGATGTAATCACTGTATTCTGTAAAGTAGTATCGATAGAATAAGCTTTTACCTTAAACCAGCAACTGCTACCTGTTGGTATCTTAGGATTGTCCCAATAAAATAAAGTGTCTGTAAGTCCTTGTGCTATAGACGAAAATGTTTGTTTATTATCAATACTAACTTCAAGATCGTATTTCAGAGGCCTTCCGGCATCAAAATTATTGAGATCCCATGATAAAGCCTCCGCAGAAGTCCATTTTGCTCCGGAAGGGTAGGTGATGGAAATATCCGGATTTTCGTATGAATGCAATAATTCCGCAAAGCCAATCCCGGTAACAGGGAGCCCATCCACTGTACCTGTTATTGTGGTAGAACCTTCAAAAAATCGAAAAGGCAATTGCACCTCAGAATTGTTGTGCAGCGTTGTTATGGTCAAATCGATATTATTGACCGGTGAAGACAATCTCCACTTTTGTGCATAATTCCTGGCGCTGTCCTCCATATAATGGAATGATAACCGTTCTAACTCAAAATCATAGGTCGTGTATTGAGTGGTTGTATCTACATAAACCGACATATGCTTATATTTCGAAGTGTCTGGTAATTGCCTGTCCTTTGTGAAAAGATTATAAATATTGAGATCCATCTCATTTGAAAGCTGGATAAAAAACCATTCGTAGTTTTCCTCGGTTAATGGATTGAAAGTCCCGTATTGCCTGTCAACCCAGGAAGTCCCTGTTACCGTTTCTACATTGCCATCAAAGGTCAATGTTCCAGAAACTGAATTTTTTGTGAGAGAATAATAGTAAGTATAGCTGTTTTCTCCCTGGTTAAAGTACCCATTTTCTCCCAATATCAAAGGTGGTTTTAAGGCTATAAATTCCAAATTAATTTCTCCGTTTTCTGCAATTGCTGACAGAGAATATTCAAATGGGATCATTTTCCCACTATTATCAGTTTTATTGATCCAGCTCTCTGTGATGTTCTGGGTGATGATCGCCTGAATATTTAAACTGTCTTCGGCCATTTTACCGTAATTTACAGGAATGGTTTCATTGAAAAACTGTCCCGTATCATCATTACTGAGATTGAGTATTCTGAATCCATCAAAACCATAGGTCGGAAAATAAAAATATGTAAGCATGAAGCTGTAGTTGTTACCAGAATCAATTCCCTTAAGGTGTCCTGCTGTGTACCACCATTCAATTGGTTCTTCACTATGGAGACCTTCATCATTGGGAAAAGAGATTACACTTCCCTCAGGCAAATAAGGATAACTTTTCCAGGTTTGAGTAAATCCCTCCGTAACTGAAATAATTATAAAAAAAGCCAATGAATAAAGTCTGAGTTTCATTATCGCTTTGTTATTAAAAAGTTTTCAATAACATGATTTTTTCTAACTAATGACCGAAAGATACATGACCAAAGGTTAAGAGCCATATGAATTAATGATAAAAATAAAAAACTCGCTGTAAAATTTGATTAAAAAACAATTCAAGATTATTTTGTTTTATGCACATATGTTCATTAAGTTTATATTGAAAACAAACATACTATTCAAATGTCGCGTCCGAAAAATAACAGAATTGTACATGAACCACCCATTTTCACAGAGTTTAAACCGGCCAGGGTTCCAGGTAAATCTTTAGTGCAAATTCAATATACCCTGGATGAGTTTGAAGCGATGCGATTGGCTGATTTTATGGGATTATCACATGAAGAAGCAGCAAATGAAATGGAAATATCTCGTTCTACCTTTAGCAGGCTGATAGAAAAATCCAGAAAGAAAATAGCTGAATTTATTATCCAGGGTAAAATGCTGACAATTGATGGAGGCAACATTCATTTTCGAAGAAATATTATTCAATGTTGCAATTGCGGACATATGTTCAAAACAAGCATGGATACACCAGTAACCCATTGCCCGGAATGCAATTCGAATAATTTATTGAATCTGGCAGGAGGATTTGGGCATGGCAAGTGTTGTAGAGAAATTATTAGTAATCAATAGGATTTATGAAAGGAGGTTAGAATGCCACAAAATAGCAGACGCAATTTGATAAGTATAGGGCTCATGGCCGGAATGCAGATGGGCGATCGCGATAAAACAACAAGTCCTGAGCATAGATACCAGACCATTTCCCCGTGTAATACCAAATTCAATGATTGATAAAATTAGATTAATAAACTTAAAGGTGATGAAATAATGAAACATTCAAGAGTATTAAATCCAGGTGGAGGTAAGGGTCTTGGCCGTGGTGGAGGTAAAGGCAGAAACAAAGGTGGCGCATTCGGACCGGGTGGGTTTTGTGTTTGTGCAAAATGTGGAGAAAAAGCGATTCACCGGCAAGGTGAAAAGTGCACTACAATAAAATGTCCGAAATGTGGACATACAATGGTTAGAGAGGAATTACTCATTAAAAAATAAGAAGTAAATATTATGAAAAGGTTAATGAATTTATTCGACGACATCCATTGGGAAAATGCAAATGAATATCCCGATGGCACGAAGCAAAAGGTATTGCGAGATGATAAATCTGCCAGGACAGTTTTGTTAAAATTGCCAAAGGGGTTTTATATAGCTCCTCATACGCATATTACTACAGAGCAGCATTTTGTTCTCAGCGGTTCATACACAAGTGAAGGTAAAGTTTATCCGGAAGGCTCTTATCAGATTTTTTCTGCACATGAAGACCATGGACCTTTTAAATCTGAAAATGGCGCTCTGGTTCTAGTTATCTGGGATCCATTCGAAAAGACTAATTGAGGAAAACATAAATTTTTAAGAGATGATAAAGTTGTTAGCAATACCAACAATTGATAAGAAACTGTGCGCTCATTTTGGGCATTGTGAGCAGTTCGCTGTAATAGAAACACAAGATCAAAAAATTACAAACATTGAATACCTGAACCCTCCTGCTCACCAACCTGGAACCTATCCTCGTTTTTTAGCCGGGAAAGGTATTAGTACAATTATATCCGGAGGAATGGGCATGAAGGCAAAAGAGATTTTTGATCAAAATAATATTGAGGTATATATGGGCATAAACTCGGACAACCCTGAAGTGTTGGTTCAGCAGTACCTGGGTAATCAACTGAGGAATGCAGAAAATATGTGTGACCATTAGGCTTATTGATAAATGGAAATTACCCTTGAATGCAGTAAAATAGGAAACAGGTAAAAAAAGATATCAACAAATCTGGCAGCATTTATTGTCGAAACTTAAAAAGCTGTTGATGGAGTTCTCTTTGAAATACTCAGTTGTAAACATGTTTAGTATACTAGTTCCGGTTATTAAAAAAACAATAATGATCACCGGTTTCGTATTTGTTATGATGCTGGTTATTGAATATATCAATGTTCAGACTAAAGGACTTTGGCAAAACGCTTTTCAAAAAAATAATTGGAAGCAATATATTTTTGCAGCCCTACTCGGAGCAATTCCCGGTTGTTTAGGTGCTTTTACCGTGGTAGCTATGTTTTCCCACCGAATGATTTCATTTGGCGCAATTGTAGCTGCAATGATCGCCACCAGCGGAGACGAAGCATTTGTCATGTTTGCCATGTTTCCTGAAAAGGCATTGTGGATAACCCTTCTCATTTTGGCCATAGGTGTTATTTCAGGATTCGTTGTTGATAAATTTAGCATTGTGCAAAAAGCAGAGAATTTGATACCCAAACACAAATTTCCACTGCATAAAGAAAAAAACTGCAAGTGCTTTCAAAAGGATATTTTCCTAAATCAATGGCGTAAACCTTCCCTTAATCGGATTGTACTGGTTTTGCTTATACTTTCCTTATTAATTTTAATAAGTAGTGTCACTAAGAAAACGCATCTCTCGTTTTTGCAATATAATTATTTTAATATTTTATTGCACTCTTAATTTTCTGATTTCTGATGGATTTCGAACTAACTTTTAGCTTTTCCATTTCTGAACCAAAAATAATGA
>JAJRQT010000125.1 GCA_024280115.1 Bacteroidota bacterium
TATAACTTCCACACTTTCACCTCCCAGGTCTGATACTCCAAGACCATGCTCATCTCCCCACTGCTGATTTTCAATTCTTATTCCCTGTGCGTAGGTAACAATTCTATTACCCGAAAGCCCCCGAATCACAGGTTTACCAATTCCATTTCCAGTTGATATTCGATCAACACCCGGGATATTGCTTATTGCTTCAACTAATGATACAGAAGATGACTGATAAATTTGACCGAGACTTTTTCTATCAATATTTACAATATTTTCGCTTTGTAATTTTCCTCCGGGAACTGAAATGACCACTTCTTCCAGGTTGATGTCGCTCGGTTGCAGGTAAAATATTTTATCATGCACAGAGGCAATATCAACCTCTACCAAGAGCTTTTTGTAACCAATAAATGAAATTTGAACATGAATTTTACTATTGAGGAGATCGTTAAGAACAAATATTCCATTCTCATCCGTGGTGGTTCCTGTTTGTAATTCCATGAAAAAAATATCTGCAAAAGATACAGGTTCGCCGGTCTCCTGGTCCAATACCTTTCCTTTGAATTGTTGAGCAATGGAAGAAAATGAAATAAAAAAGAAAATAATTAGATAAATTGATTTCAAAGTCATGTTTTATATTTATGCAATAACATTGCAAATATAATGCAATAGACATAAAGATTCAAAAACAATATTTAGCAGAATATATACTATTCCCTTTTTATATAAAGCACCCAATCCTTAAAATCTTTTTCTCCCGGGTATTGCTCCGGGCAACTGAAATTTAGAATCCTTTCTCCTTTAATATTGATGGTATTAAATTTTTGACCTGTAGCTGGATTGTACTAAAAATAAGAATAGGTATTTGCTGCAGATTTTTCATTCATCATAAGTTTTAAAACGCCTCCATACCTAAGGTACAACACATATTCTTCTCCGGGGTTGGCCATACAAAATGGTTGCGGATATTCCAGTACCAGTTCCGGATGCGGGGCCATCTCCCACCAATTAATTTCTTTGAATAATCTAGCCAGGTTTGCCATAGAAACAGCTCCTTCATAATCATAAGTAGTTCGGTCGAACTCCTTTTCAAGTGGCCAGGGGCCACTTCCTGCGGGAGATTCAGGTACATGAGCCAGCCATGCATGTCCGCCTCCATAGGTATGGCCTGCCGCTCCGGATAATACAGAACTCCAGGCAGCAAGTCGCACGTCCATTCCAGTGGGATTGCCTTCAATGAACTCATACCATGGTTCAGTAATTACAATAGGTTTAGCCGGTTTACGATTATATTCATTTGCAATAATCACAGGTATCATTTCATTGGCATATTTCCCATGGCCAACCTGGCTCTGGTTATAATCCAGCCACTTTTCATGATGCAGAACTTCTCCTGTTGACCATTGGGGTGCATCGGCGCCTCCACTCCAGAATGGCGGTGTATTGTGCAAACTGATTATATGCTGATAAGGATCTTCACGATCTAACATCCTGCCAAGGTTTTTCCAAAAATCAATACTGAATCCGCCGTTGTTATTCATATTATATTCTCCAGCCAAAACCCATATCACATTATAGGCTCCCAGTCGATGAGCCAGGTAGCGCCACCAGCGTTTTATTTTTTCTTCGCCAATTTTATTATCCATATCTGGTCTGCTCCACCATCCATGTACCCATACTGTAATGCCTCTTGAATTTGCATATTCAATCATACTTTCTACATGGCGCATGTGGTCATTATCCAATTTAGAATAAGTGCTGTCAAGAATAGAACTTTCCTGGCTCCAGCCATTACCTGGCACAAATAACTGTCCGATTGTAAAACCTTTTTCTGCCCGGTCATCAACTAAATTTTTAAAGGTTTCAAGTTGGATGCTGCGTTTGGTCCAGTTCCACCACGTATCCCCAATCCACAAAAATGGTTGCCCGTTTACATATTCAAAAAAGTGGCCTGCTCCGATTCCGGTTTGTTTCACCCTTATTGGGCCATTCCGGGTTGGATTGGATTCCCTTTCTGACATGCTCCATGCGACCACTTGAATTTTACCTGATTTTCCTTGCAGTTTTTTGTCGCTGGAAGTTGTTTTATAATTCCAAAGCCCTGTATAGGGTGGAGCAAAATTCACACTCCAAACATTGTTTCCATTCCAGAACCCTTTTAAAGTTATTTTCTTACCTTTTGCTTTGCCTTCCAAACCGGTAAAAGTGACACTTAACAAATCTTCACTACCATCCACAGGAATATCTCCATATGGATTGGAATAAATGTCATTTGCAGTAAATGATAATGTTTTCACTTCCCATTCATGAATGGGTTGCGCTTTCAATCCTACAACAACTAGGCACATCAGAGCAATTCCGAAAAATGAGTGTTTCATATGTTCAATAGTTAAATTGTTAAAGATTTACCTCGCGTTAACGATTTTACATTTTTTGAGATTCAGAACAATCATTTCATGAAATTCATGCACCTAAAATTTCCATATCAAACCATTCTCTATGGTATAAAAAAAGTTGTTTATAGGATATATTGGTTTATCTTCATAAGTACCTGTAAACTTTATATTGAAACGTAATTTTTTAATCATACTAATCTCAAACTTAATATCATAACTGAAGCGATTGCGCATGTACCCCGATTTGGGATCATATCCTGTCTGATAATAAATTACCGTTTGAAAATTGGTCGTACTACTCGTCTTGAGATGAAGACTTATATAGCTGCTGAACTTAGGAAGATCTTTGACAATAAAACGGTTTTCTACTTCCGGATTATCCCACTTTTCGTGCTCATACATAAATGCCGTTCCGATAAAAAGGCCTTTTTTATCACTGTTTGAAAACTTCCAACGTAAACCACCACCAAAAAGGAAACGGTTGTCCATAAAGCGGTTTTTATCGTATTGAATTTGGGTAAACACCTCATAAGAAAGTTTTCTCATTTTCAGCAAATTGGCCCTGACATGTCCATAACCTGCGCTGATAAAAGTGCCCCCGGATGATTTGAAATACTTAATTTGGCTGATAAGTGTGTAATTGTTTTTTAGCCCAACAAACACAAGGTCATTTCTATTTTCGACGCTTATATAACTATTTTTCGATTCTGGGGTAGTATTACTATTGTCAAGATGGAATTTGAGCGAAACACTCCCAGTGACAAATTTAGCAGTATCAGTCAGTACCTTATTGCGGTCAACATTGAGTATTTGGCTCTTACTTTGAAAATGAAAAAAAACAAAAGCCAGAAGGACTATAAAAAATCGATGATTCATAACAATAGACATTAAATTGAAGCTCCAACAAAAATATATAGAAAATTGAAATTCCCATACTTGGGTTTTATCGAAAAATAAGGATGAGTGGATTCCCATCTGGTCGTAGGTTAAGCCTGCCTATCGCAGATAACCGTAGCGGTCCTACGACCTAAACCATATCTTTTCAATTTTTCAACAGAAGTTAGTAATTTCAAAGAATGGGTAGAAAATATGCTATTAGAGATCAAGGAGCTCTTTATTTTGTCATATTCACTGTGGTGAATTGGATAGATTTATTTATCAGGGATGAATACAAAGAAATAATTATCGATAGCTTGCGATATTGCCATAAACAAAAGGGATTAAGGATTTATGCTTATTGCATTTTGACCAGTCATATTCATTTAATTCTGAGGGTAGAAGAAGGTCATATTCTATCAGATGTGATTAGGGATTTTAAAAGTTATACATCTTCTCAACTAAAGAAATCCATCAAAGGAAATTCTTACGAAAGTAGACGAGATTGGTTAATATGGATGTTTGAAAAGGCCGGTAAAAAGAACAAACGAAATATAGATTTTCAGCTTTGGCAACAGCATAATCACCCAATTGAGCTAAGTACCAATGAAATGATGGATCAACGCTTAGATTACATACACAATAATCCTGTTGAAGCAGGATTTGTTGATGATCCAAGTGCATGGCTATGGAGTAGTAGCGCCAGTTATCAAAAGGGAATAAAAGGGAGAATAGAGATGAGTTTTATCGAATGATTTTGAGCGGACCCTCAGGCAAGTGGTTAGTCGTAGCGGACGCTACGACCAGAATTTTGTTTTACAATCTGGTCGTAGGTTAAGTGTAGCGGTCCTACGACCTATAACGAAACAGATAATTTCATCGAATGTTATCGACGCTCATGCAGATGGTTGGTCGTAGCGGACAATACAACCAGAATGCAGGGCCATTTATTAATTCATTCTCAAACGATATCGAACATACCATGACCTTATTCCCAGTGTTAAGATGATAGGGATAACAGCCACATTAATTCCCTGCGGGTTCAAAGGCCAAAAGATTAGTAACAGGATCATAACGATTAGATTAGTCAGAAAAAACCAACTCAACCAACCTGGGTTTTTCCCTTTTTTTAATAAATAGAAAACACCTATCAGATAAAGCGGATTGGCCCAAATGATATTTAGATTATCAGCAGCAGCACTGTGATTGGTGGCTACCCATAATACAAGCAGGAGAAGTCCTATCATACCTAAAACTCCAAAAATAAGGATATCCAAAAAATTAAAATTTCTACTCTTGAAGAATTCGATTATAGTTACAATTAATGCTAAAATAAAAATAGACCAAAATAATGTGTTTGGCGTAAATAATCCGGCATTGATTTCTTTTGGGCCACTTTGAAAAATGAGTCTTTTTTCTTTTGTAAATGGAACTGTTTTGCCATCGATTTCAATGGTGGCTTTGGCTATTCCTCTTCCGAGAAATTCAGGAAGAAACATGTATTCATATGATGTTAATTTTTTGTCCATCGGTAATCCCAAACAAAGATCTATGCCAAAATCTCCCCATGGTTTATTCACGGTTAGGGAATCGACCAATGTTCTAAAGCTGTGTCCGGTTTCAACATAACCTGAATCGAAATGCAGGTCATCTTTGAGTGTTTCATCAAATACATCCCAAATGCGTGTGGCACAATTATCATAGAAGTAATCGTAATAATAGTGCCGGTTTTCCGGCTTGGCATTATTCATCAGAAAATCAAATATCTCTTGTTTTTGTTGCTGTGAGAGATTTAATACATATTCGGTTAAAGAACGATTCTCAGATATGTAAGAAGCTTCAAAAGATGGATAGGGCCACACTGCCAACATATAGTTCAGGTAGCCTTTTGTAAAATTCAGGTAGAAATTGGGCTGATTAAAATCAAAAACACCATAATTAAAAGCCGCATCTATTCGGTTTACGGGATCAAATACACGAATAGCCGGGTGGCCAAACACTTCAAATAATTCAGCGGTACCCGGATCTGCCACCACCACACTTATTTCAGCTTCACCGGAAAGCACCACATCCTCGGCTTGCGATGCTATTCCGATTGCAAACATAAAAACTAAGAGCAAAGTGTATTTGAGTATTCGCGCAGTCATATGATGAGAATCTGATATGGTCAAAAGAATATGGTTTAAATCAATTATTAAATTGTGCTTAATTTTTTGTCCGTTTTTATTGTTTGTCCAAAGTCGTAGCAGACGCTACGACCAGATTTGAGTTTATTGCTAATTAACCACCACATGAAGACGGGAAATACCTATTGAACCGGCTTCATCCGAACGTTTTACAGTAACAACATAATGGCCCGATTCTACAAATGAATGCACTGTTTCAGCAAATTTTCCTTTTGAGCTATTATTCTTGTCAACAAAGTCAGATTTAACGGAAACCTGAGGAGAGCCATCTCCAAAATCCCAAACCTCATTTCCAAAGTCGGTATTGAATGTTCGAACGAGAAAAGTCACAGGATCGCCCGGTTTAATATTCAATGATGGGTGATAGGCCGGCTGCATTGCTGGTATGGTATGTTCGGGGTTTTTCCTGTCATAAACTTGCACAACCGCAAAATCATAATCCACATTCCCTTTTGAATCAGTTATCTTTAATACCTCACTATATTCGCCTGGTTTCTCATACGTCTTCTCCTGAACTGCCCCTTGCGCCGTTGTTCCATCACAAAATGTCCATTCATACGAAACAATATCGCCGGTAAAACTCTTTGATTTCCCACCATCCAAAATAGCCTTTTGACCAGTCCACACAAGCTGATGAGGTCGTGCTACTGCAATCATTGCCGGATTATATTGATTAACATAAGATTCCCAGGCATAGGCATAAGCGTCTTCAGTTCCCCATTTCCCCGATAGGGTTTCTTTATTCTTTATTTCAAAGTGAAGATGAACCCAGCCGCCACTGTGACCTTGTTTTCCGATAATGCCGATTTTTTGTCCCATTTTTACTTTGGCACCCGGTTTAATTTCCGGGTTGACACTGTCGAGATGGCTGTATCGAATATACCAGTTTCGTATGTCAACTATGTAAACCACATCAGTACGAACATCTCCGGGTAAATCTTCATATCCTGCCAAAACCTCATTATTCGCAGAAACTACCAGTCCGTCTGTTGCAGATACAACCTCATCCATTCCTTCCGCTCCACCAATATCATGTCCTGAATGATAATATATTTTTTTAATCGCCAATTGTTCTCCCCAATCAACATAGCAGGGTTCATTACTTAATTGAGTCATGCTCGGAAGCCAATCCTGCACAACAGGATAAACGAATGTGCCAGGTTTTATAAGTGGTGAATAAGCAGACCAGAGCCTGAATCTAGCATCCTTTTGCAATCCCCAACTATCGGAATTAGAATTTGTGTAATATTCTTTAACAACAGGACAGTCAATCTGTATTTTCTGCACAGTAACTGGCAAATTATAATTCCCGGAATGAAGGATAATCTCTTCTCCATCAACGGAAACCTCCACATTCACCGACCGTATCGCGTCTCGGAGACTATCGCGGATTACATCTATCTGCAGTAGTTTTACCTTTACATAATTACCATTGCTGAGAATGACATCCTGTGTTTCACCAATGTTCAGCTCTGCTACTACCCTGACATTTATTAAATCAGAAGTATTTTTACAGGATACGCTCAGGACCATCAAAAGAATAAGTCCATATAAAAATTTGAATTCCTTAGGCATTAAAAATAATTTCTCCATTTAGTTAAATATTAAATTTTTCAGCAATCTAATTTCTTTTTTTATAATTATTTACTGATTATTCGTTCCATTTTTTTGTCCCTAGACAGTTTAATAAGATTAGCTACTTTAGTATTGTTCGTCATATTGTTTTTTGTAATCAATGCATTTATTATAATTATAAAAATCAAAAATATCTAAAATGAAAGATAAAAATGATTTCAACCATTGATATTTAGCGAAGGATCAAGCAGGAAATAAGTCGTAGCGGCCGCTACGACCAGGATAAGAGAAGATAGAGAGCGAATCCATTCAAAAAAAATTGGCTAAACATCCTTAATAACAAAGATGCTTAACCAATCGTGGTTGTTTAGGTTTGTTGAATTATTAGTTTCCTTTTGGCAGTATTAGCGTCCCTGTCCAATTGTGATCTGTATGTGCGAAATTTGTGAAGCTATTTGTATGACCTGTGCCTTTAGCCCCTGAAAATCGTCCAGTACCTCCAAGAAAAGTAAATTCATCATCGAAATATGCCAGGTAGAATGGATCAGTATCAGGAGGGTAAAGAATGACCTGACCAGAAACCGTAAACCAAAGTTCATCTCCATTAGCTGTAATAAATTTTCCATCAACACCCCAATACTTGGCGAAATTATCTGGGTCGCTTTCATCAAAATTCATGCAAAAGGTCATTTTAGTTGTAAATTTTCCAAGATGCGTAGCGTTTCCTCCGCCTATCTGGGTATTTAAACCGATAAAATCTCCTTCGCATGCATTCATATCAATATCTCCTTCCTGTTCTGTATAAAATTTTGATTTGAATGGAACCGTAACCATTTTGCGTACAGGGTTTTTAGAGGATCTACAGGCTATTTTTTTAGAAGATCGGGAACTTTGGATCTGATCGATTGAGAAATCCGGATTGATTTCATTCGCGGATTTTTCACAGGCAGTAACCATTATCAGGGCAATTAGTACAATTACGAATGTTTTTAAGGTTTTCATAGCTTTTTAATTTAGGTGTTAACAATTATAATTTGATTTTTATAAAACCGGTTTAGATCAAAAATTAATCTGTTATAAAGATAGCTAAGTTAAAAATCAGGCACTTAAAAGCCAGGTTGCAAAAACTTTAGATTTATTGAATGGGATTTAAATTATGATGCAAATGATTTAGAATATGTTGCATTGGGGCAAAATCATTGTTCACCACTATTAGTATTCAGGATTAACTAAATGGATATTAATTTTTTGATTGAAATAAAATATTAACCTTCTAATCCCATTTTCCTGAGCAGAATTATAAAACTTGGATCAACTATCTTCAAGATTGATTTGGTATTCCGGGTTTTCAATCAAAGCTTTGAAGTCATCGATATCCCGTAATGGATCCCAGAACGGATCAATTTTTAATAGCTCAACGGATATGAAGCTATTATGTCGGAGTAAGAAGTCCAGTTTGGAGATGGCATCATCAAACTCCCCAATCATCATCAGAATCCTGGCCATATCCAACTCACGGTAAACTCCTCTAAGTGCATCGATACTAATATTCATGATGGACAGGGCCTTGTTGCAGGCTTCCAAAGCTTCTTCTCTCATGCCCAGCCCGGCGTAAACAATTCCAAGCGAACTATATATTCGGGAGTCATACTGAGATTCAATTAGTTTTTCTTCTAGTACTTGCCTGGCCTCTTGAAAATGTGTGTTCGCCTGTGCCTTGTTAGTCATCTCATAGTAAATAAGCCCTAATTGCATGGATCTTGATGTATAAGCCTCATGAGTAACTATTACATCACGAGGAGAAGATTCAATAATACTGATAGCTTCCTCATAATTTCGATCAATTAGTTCGATGTTGCTTCTGGTCTTATACATTCCTGGGTCATTAATATTTTTATTTAGCAGTATTCTGGCTCTATCTACATCACCGGTATTTAGATACAACAGAGCTAACAAAATGTAATTATTGGCTGCAGATGGATTAAGGTCAATAGCTGTTTTTAAATAATCCTCCCCCTCCGCATACCTTCTAAGCATAATTAAAGTTTCACCGCTTGCAAAATAACCCTGCCAGTAAGTTGGATTTAAAGAAATGGCTCTATCCATGTACAATAGAAATTTTTCAAATTGACCCATTCTTCGATATACAAAGCCCGGCCAGGCGTGCAACTGATAATTTTTAGGATACTCTGATTTCAGCTTTTCCAGGATTTGAAGTGCTTCCGGATAATTCAATGCACAATGATAAAAGTATTTTCCTACCTCAAGCCGTACCTCCAACAAATCAGGATCGAGTGCAATAGCCCTGTCAAGGTATTCTTTAGTTATTTGCTGGTGCTCTTCGCTCCCTTCATAATTATACCAATAGTCGCTACGTGAGGCTGAGGCCAGTCCTACCCAAGCCAATGTGAAGTTTGGATCAATCTCAACTGCCCGCTCAAACATTTGAATAGCGTATTGAAAATCTTCTTCCTGGAGGCTTCTAAAATGGTAATCCATGCCCTTTAAATAGAAATCATATGCTTTCAGGTTTGTAGTAGGAACGGTCTCAATAATTGATTGCGCCTTGGGTGTAATAGTGGCTCTTAATTCCTTTGCTACACTTTTAGCAATTTCTGTCTGGACAGCAAAAATGTCAATAAGATCCCGGTCATAATAATCCGACCATAAATGTTTATCTGATTCAGCTTCAATCAACTGAGCATTAATCCGCACTTTCTGCCCGGACTTTTGTACGCTTCCTTCCAGAACATACTTTACTCCCAATTCTTTGGCGATTTCGGGGGTACTCTTTGTAGTTCCACTAAATCCCATCATTGTGGTTCCGGAAATTACCCTTAGGTCTGCAATTCTGGCCAGATGATTCAGGATCGCCTCCATCTGTCCATCAGTAAAATATTGATTTCCTTTCTCATTACTCAGATTCCTAAAAGGCAACACCGCAATCGATTTATCAGGGATTAACTGTGCCTTTTCCTCAGTGACTGTGCTATCTACCAGCTTGTAAGAAAAATAAACCAAAGCAAGTAGGGCCAATATACCCAGGGGGATCAACAAGGTCTTTTTAGATATTGATCGTTTTGGATTTTTATCTGCGGTTTTATTGTATTTAACTTTTCCTGGTGAATAACCAAAGTATTCATTGAAACAGGTATTAAAATAGGATGGACTACCAAAACCAACCTGATAGGAAATCTCTGAGGCAGTGGCCACATTATTCTTCAACATTTCCATGGCCTTTTTCAGCCTGAACTCTCTGATCATTTGGCTGGTAGATTGCCCTGTTAGATTATTCAATTTGCGGTGCAATTGCGATCTGCTGATCCCTATTTCAATTGCCAGTTCATCAACTCCGAAATGTTCGTTTGCCAGGTTGTCTTCAATCGCTTAATGCACCTTATCTAAAAACAACTGGTCCATGGAAGCTTTTTCATTCATAAGAGCTATTTGTGAGGATAAAAAAAATCAAAATTAGTTCAATCAATTTACAACATTAAGATGAATTATTATCTCGCATTATAAAAAAATACGAAAATATCCTCCGCTTAAATAGGGTCAATGAGGGGCGATTTTATATTGAAAAGATGTTTTTTAGAAGTCTCCTTAATTCTTTACTGAAAATATTTTGGAGCTAGATATGCTTTGTCCATTCTCAGTGATGCCTTCGATGCGAATTATGAAATCTCCCAATAAATCAGAAGTCACAAATTCTATTTGATTGCTATTAACCAATTCCACATTTGGGTTCCAGTATAGAAGAGATTCAAAATATGGATTTTCCCTGGATTCAGAGTAAGATATTTCCTCAGCGCCAACAAAATTTTTTGAAATACTATATCCTTTAAAATCAAAAATGTTCTCCTCTTTCCCGATTATATTTTTCAAATAATAATTATCGGTATAAACAGCAATTAATCCGCTTCGAATCATTACCGTCTCCAATTGACCTACAATAGATTTATTGGTATTGAATATTTCTACCCTGATTAGGTTTTTAAAAGGAATATCGAGCACAAGTTGTTCATCTCTGGTCAAAAAACCATCTACTAAATACCATGGTTTTTCCATAAATACTCTCTGCGTTTCTGTATTTTTAAGCCGGACTGTTGTTTTACCATCTACTACTTTTAATTGGCTTAAAAAAACAATTTCATTCAGAAACTCCTCCAGGGTTTTCATGGATCGATATTTTTCCATCAGATAAACCTTATCAGCTTTCAATGGTATCGGGGCGAATTGCCTGCCTTGTAAACTATCCAAAGCTGTTCCTGCGAAAATTTCATGAATCTTTCTGCCCAATGTTAAATTTTTAAGATAATTATTGATGCTTTCATTTCGCAATGGTGGGTCATACTTATTTTCAAAACCCAACAATTTTTCTCCGGCCACTTTCAAATTAAATGTAGGTATTGAAGGTTGATATGGATTCATATTAAATATCTGAAATGTGGCATTTATATTAAAATTATAGATCCTAGAGCGGATAATTCCATCCTTACTGGTAGTCCTGTAAAATTCATCACTACCAACTTTATATATGGAAATCACCTCACTTTTCACCGGATTACCGGAATCCGAATACCTAGCGCTCCCTTCAATCATAAGCTCTTTTTCCTTGGAATGCTGTGCCTCGAGAGTATAATGTGCGGACGAATTTAAAAGTACAGCATTGTCGCATAAGCTTAAATACTCATGGTAATCAAAACCATTCAGGGAGTGAATAGAAATTGAAAAATTTCCATTAAGAGCTTCGTCCGATGAGATTTTCAAATCAACACTTTCTCGCCTGGCAAAGATTTCTTTTTCTAGTTTAATAACAAGGTTATCTTTTTTAAAGGCGTCAGCGAAATTGTCCTGTTGCATTTTCATATCAGCACCAGGAGCATCATACTTTTCAGTAATCCGGTTTTCAAATGGGTTATAAATCGGAATTCTTTTTATGGCCAATCCTTTTGCTCCAAATTGCAAATTCCATTTGGTAAAGCATGTGAGATAATAATAATCTTCTTTCCATGATCGTTGAATGTCAATTGATCCAAAGCTTATGCCCTGGTTTAATTTTAATTTTTGCTGAAGCAATAAATGACCATTTTTATCATGCAGATTAATGTATGCAACTTCGCTGTGATCAGAAAATGTTTGAAAATTTGAATTATAAATTTTATACCAAATCGTTTCGCCTGTAATATAGATGGGCCTATCGATATGAATAGTAAATTTCTCAGGAAGACTTTTTTCAGCATATGCTTTAGGCAACAATACCTGGGTGAATAGAATGCTTATAAAAGTCAGTAAATACCCATGTCTGTAAAAATGATTCATAACTTCTACCAATAATCAGGTCTATCTGTCGAACTAATATCAAGAACAAGGCAGGCACAACAAGCAGGTACATATTTCCCCACAGCACACAAATAACCTTTTCTCTTAACAGTAAGAGGGAGTATATCAGATCGATAAAGAGCCACTCTTACCGTTGATTTAGCGACAACTTCAAAGTAACCGAGTACGATCTCATCCTTGTCATTAATATTGTGGACATTTCCTGTAAGCTGTGCCGGCGGCAAATCAAAAATATCACCTGAAGGATTTGCTATTTTTACCATCTTTTCCCAATAATCATAAGCTGCTTCAGTCAAGGTAAATTGATGCACATTGAAATAATGCTTTTCTATAAATTCTACACGGTCCAGAATTTTTTTATATCCAATCAACTTGTCAGGCAAGTAGTTTCCGGTAATGGCTTCACTTGAGTAAATAATAAATTCATCAGAATTGAGCTTTCTTGACATATAACATGTGGCAGGATTATGCAAAGGGCTACATTTTCTTTCTGTAAATGACCATGATTCATCTACCTTCCATTTCAATCGCGTTATTTCTCCTTTTATATTAATCGGCGTATTTATAAAAATATCTATGTTTTCAAAAGTGACTTCATTACCTATTGTATTTATTTCGCTTCTGTAATTGATTTTATAGGTAATACTGTCCGGATCAATGGGTATGGGTAATGTTTGTGGATCTGAACGATATTTATTTTCATTAATATCAATTTCAATATAATAGCTGTCTCCAACTTCTACTTTTAGTGAGTCTCCACAATGTGCGTAGTACCCATCTCCTTCATTTATAAAGTATTCAAATTCTTTATTGGAATTTACCAGTTTAATACTTGCGTTTTCAATCGGACTTGCGCTGGTTGTTGTTCCATATTTAGTACTGGTTGTCAGCCTTATACGATTAATATCATCCACTTGAGTTATGCCGCCATCAACAACCAGAAAGTTGCCTGCTTCTTTCGGCTTAAATTCATATGGCTCAACACAATTGGTGGTTGAGATAAAAATTATTAAGCAATATGTGAGTAATTTTAATGGCATATTAAAATTGAAAATTATATGTAACAGATGGTAATATGCTGCCTAGAATAGAAAGTTTGTAAGCGCCAAAAACATTTCTTTTATCTCTTCTGAAATAGATAGAATATGCATTTTTTCTACCATACAAATTGTAAATAGAAAATGTAAAACTATCTTTATACTTATGAGTCCTCAATAGACCCCGTTGAATTGTATATGAAACATCCAGCCTGTGATAATCCGGTAACCGGAACTTATTTCTTTCTGAAAAATTGGAGACTATGGCTTCACCTAAACCATAGTTGGAATCCGGCCCGGTAAGTGGCCTTCCTGTGGCATAAGTAAAGTTGAAACTAAGTTGGTTTGTTTTATTGAGATTGATATTCCCAACAATACTTAGATTGTGAGGCTGATCATATTTCGATGAAAACCATTCCCCCCTGTTGATTGCTTCGTTTCTGGATTTATCTACTATTTTTATAAACGATCTGGCGTAAGTATAAGAAAGCCACCCTGTAACCTTCCCAGTCTTCTTTTTTACATAAAACTCCAAACCATATGATTTTCCTATTCCCGAAAGAAGTTCTGTTTCCAGGTGGTTGTTAAGGAACAATTCGGGGAAATCTTTATACTCCACAATGTTTTGCATATCCCTGTAATAAGCTTCCAGGGAGGTTTCCCATTGATTAAATTTGAAATTTTTGAAATAACCTATGGAATAATTATTCGCTATGAGTGGTTTGAAATACGTATTGCTAACCTGCCAGAAATCGATTGGAAGAGCGGCTGTAGTGTTTGATATTAAATGAACATACTGATTGATCCGGTTGAAACTCATCTTAAGTGAAGAACTAGCAGTTAAAGTATAGACAATAGAAAACCTTGGATCAAATCCCTGGTATGAAACCACTTTTTCCCAATCTCCAAAAACTAAAGAATCGATGATGTTTTCACTGTTGTTTGGGATGCCATCCTGATACAAATTCACTTTTGCAGGTCCCCGCTGACTGTAAATTGAATATCTCAAACCGATGGATAAGGATACAGTTGAAGAAAGCTCAATGGCATCATTGAAGTAAATGGCAGATTCTAAGCCTTTATCTTTACTCCCTTCATAAGAAATAATAGTTGATTTGTCATCGAATGGCTTTAAGGTTTCGTCATCAGGCACATAACCGTTAATTTCAATTCCTGCATTTATTGTATTTCGTGGCCAGCTTGTGATGAGTAAATCCTCTTTGAGTTTATAATTATTCATACCATTACCAAGAATAAAACCATCAATACCAGATGGTTGAAAAGAAGTATTCCCGGATTCGCTATATGAAATTGATAGTTGTGAGATGAATTCCGGATTGATTACCTGGTCCCATTTCAGACTTAAATTGTTCAAATCCCATGAAAAGCCAAATTCATCAGAATAGATAAATTTGTCGTGACTCTTGTAAAAAGAAAGTGCTACTGTACCGTTCTTACCCATCCTTTGGGAAATCTTGCCGTTGATATCGTAAAATGAAAGAGAGCTTTGGTTCACGTCCGGATTTCTAACGAAATTCAGCACCCAATCGGAATAGGCAACTCTCCCGCCAAGTAATAATGAAGTTTTATCTTTTACGATTGGAGTTTCTATCGCAATCCGGCTTGCTAAAAGACCTATTCCGCCACTTGCCTTAAATTGATCATAATTATTCCCTTTGAGCTGCACATCCAGAACCGAAGAAACCCTTCCTCCATACTGCGCCGGAATGTGCCCCTTGTACAATGTGACTTCCTTAATAACGTCAGGATTGAAAATGGAGAAAAATCCCATGGCATGAGATGAATTAAAAATCAGGGCGTCATCCTGCATGATCAGGTTCTGATCAATGTTCCCGCCTCGAACATTAAAACCACTTGCTCCCTCACCTACAGTACTCACCCCGGGCAAAGTCAAAATACTTTTTATAACATCAGGTTCACCGAGAAAAACAGGCATTTCCTTGATATCCAAAGGAGTCAGCTTTGTCATTCCAATGATACTTGATTTTATATTGCTGTCGTCTGCAGTACCGGTTACAAAAACTTCATCCAATTCCGTTGCTTCCGGGAGTAGATCGATTTCCCAATTTGCAGAACTTAGTATATTGACTCCAATTATTTTTGGTTCAAACCCCAGCATCCTAATTTCAAACAGATGCAATCCGCCCGGCAATTTAAGTTTAAATTCTTCCCTTATATCAGAGGAAACTGCTAATTCAAGGCCTCTGACAATAATAGTTGCGCCCACCAATGGACTATCTTCAAGGCCATCTTTCAATTTGCCTTTTAACGTAAATTCTCCATCTGCTGATTGCTGATCAACTTTCCCAAGGTTGAGGATTTCAATATTAGAAGGCCAGTTATCCTGATTTAAAAAATCCTGTTGCAGGTCTTTTTTTATAAAATATTCCTGAGAAAACTCTCTTATCAGAAGTGATTCCGGAGCGATGATGATAGAATTATCATTAAAAATCGTAAAGGATAAATCTGTATTTTTTAGCAATTGACCTAGAACTTCGGGTAATGGCTGATTATCAAATGAGCTAGTTATCGTATCGGGAGGAAGCCAATTTTTTTTATAATATAATGGGATTTGATACTTTTTTTCCAGCTTTAAAAGAACATCCTCTATTATTTCTTTTTCAACTTGTTCGGTAATTAATACATTGTCTAAAGTTTGGGCATCACCGGTTATTTGATTCGACAGCTGAACTAAAAAAAATACTATAAATGTTCTCCAGCCAAAAGGGGAAAAGAATGATAAATTTATACTGATATTTTTTGTTGATGCAAAAATCAATGATCAGGATTTATTCATTGATTAAACTTACTCAAGCTAATGTTGTTTATAAAGATACATTTTTTCTATGGCAGTTTATAAATAAATCATTTATCGCTCTCATGCATCGTTTGAATCGATGACCTATTATTAAGGCGGAGGTTTAGAGAAAGGCTACTTCAAGCGAGTGTTTGTTGTTTGACCAACAATAGTTCTCTAATTCGCCTTCATATCAGACTTTTTATTGAGTTGGATTCCCTCCTCCATCATCAAGTCATATTTATATCCGTATCCAAAGTCCTTATTTATCGCAATTGACCCCTGGAATGTGGCAATTTCTCCAACTTTTACAAAATCCTTTGTCGTGATGACCAGGTCAAAACTGTCATCTCCACCCGTGCCATCCTGAATATGAACCCAGTTTTTCTTCATGATGGAGGGATTGAATTTTGTGACCAGCCCTTTTACTTTGATGGTCTTATTTTCAAAATCTGTCTTATGCTCATACAAATCACCAATGGATGTAACTCCCTCTTCCTTTTGTATATTCAACTCCTGTTTCTGCACCGGATCTTTTTTCTTATGGGCCTCATCATCTAGAGTTTGTTCATCTTTCAAAGATGAAATTTTTGGCTGTGCAGATATTCCATTTATAAAATAGATCGATTCAAAGGTTCGATCAAGGTCTTTGCTTTTGAAGTCTTTCATTTCCATGCCCTGCTCGTAGTAGTAAACTTCACCGACCTCGACTTCTCTTTTTGGAATAGCAATCCAAATTGATTCACTCCCTTCCAACGCCTTTACATATGTATAGCTGTTAGCCTGAAGTACTTCCTGAACTACGATTTTGCGTTTGTTAGTTTCCTTCATTTCTGAAGGTTTTGATGGCACCTCATCAACACTTTTACCTTGCCTTGGCTCACATGAACCTAAAAAAATAACGAATATGAAGAAAAATATTCTTTTCATAATTTATGTCTTTTTTGTGTTTTAAAGTTATTAATTTTTTAATGATGAATGAAGTGAACTACAAAAGAGTAGATTCCATTTAAATAAACCATAAAAAAAGCCCGGAATCTAATCACCGGGCCCATATTTATTATTAGATTTTACTATACATAATCCGCATTGTTAAGAAAATTCCAGCTCACTTTTATTGTATCAAGTGGAGAAACTCCTTCAGGTGTGAAATCCTGCTCAACAAAGAAGTACTTCATACCTGCAGTTTCTCGCTGTGCAAATATTTCTTTAAAATCCATAATTCCTTTACCTACCGGTGCAAAGAATCTATCTTCCCCATCTACAATATATTTATCTTTTTCATCGACCATATCTTTTACATGCCATAGGTGGAATCTTCCCGGATCCTTTTTGAACCATTCTACTGGCTTTTCTCCCGCCATATATACCCAAAAAAGGTCCATCTCAAATTTAACCAAATCAGCGTTTGTCTCTCTCATGATCATTTCATAAGGCTTTTCTGTCTCACCTTCATAGGTGATAAATTCAAAATCATGATTGTGATATGCAAACTGAATTCCTACTTCTTTACAAATTTCACTAAATTTATTCCAGGTTTCAATATGCCTTTTGTAGTCTTCCATGCTGGTTCTGTCTTCCGGCTTCAGGTAAGCCCAAACCATATATTCTGCTCCAATAGCCATTGCATCTTCAGCAGTTGTTTTCATTTGATCAATGATAGCATCTTTTCCACCAGATGACGAAACTTCCGTAACTGAATGAACACTTGGTGCTCTCATGCCAAGGTTGGAAAGCATTTGTTTAAATTCCGAAGGCGTTTTTTTAAGAAACTTTCGGCCTTCATAGCCATAAGGTTCAATCCACTTGTACCCGGCAGCGGCAACTTTTTCCATGACAGCTTCCACACCATCTTTTTCGATTTCATTTCTGAGGGTATAGATCTGAAGACCTATATCTTTTGACCTAGCAGGCGCTACAATTTTTTCAGCAGCGGCTTCCTGAGGTTTTTTTGGCGAACAACCAAAAGGAACAATTAAACTTCCGGCTGCGAAGGCTCCGGCTGTTTTTAAAAATTCTCTTCTTTTTTCCATGAGTGTTTATTTATAGAGCTGAATATGTTTTTCTTTTTATAGTTCCAAAATTAATGTCAAAAATCCAATAATGACACATAATACCCATTAAATATAAATTGACGTGAGTTGTCATTGGAAGTTCCATGGAATCGGTCAGGGAAGATGCCCCTTTTACGGTTTGGTTAAAACACACAAAGAAGGATTCGCAGTTTTAAAAATTACAATGTTTATAACTTTTGATTCTGGTGAAGCGTTAATATATTTGAGTCTCAATTAAGAATTATTAATTTCAAATGACACAAATAGTAAAAAAATCTTCAATAGCTAAATATAGGGATGTTAGCAAGCAATTAAATCAGCCCAAACATAAATTAAAATCAAAAAAGCGAGATAAAATTTATTATAGAATTTTAAAATATAATGGGATAGAAAATATTGAAGTTCCCGGAAGCTTTTTAAACACCATTCAAGATGTTACTGCACTCCCTGTGCCTGAAATAGCAAAAGCGCTTAACATAAGCAAATCAACTTATTACAGAAGGGCAAGTGATACAAACATGTTGGATATGACTTATGTTGACAGGATATCCAGTTTATTAAAAATTTATGAAAAAGGATATGATTCATTTGAAGGAAACAAAGAAGAATTTCATGATTGGCTAAATACAAAAATACCCACCTTAAGCTATAAAAAACCAATTGAGCTACTAAAAACAGAAAGTGGTCGAATAGCAGTGCTTGAAACTATTGGTCGTATCAAGTACAATGTTTACGGTTGATGAAGGTCTATAGAATTGAAAAAATAGAATTCAAAGATGAATCACCACCAAGGGGTTCTTTAAATGTGCCGGGAAGATGGAGTACAACTGATATGTGGGTTGTATATACCTCTGAAAATATTGCATTGGCAAAGTTGGAAACGCTTGCGAATTGCGGCAGTAAAATTCCCGAACATCGCGTTTTGAGAATATTTGAAATTGACGATAGAGCGCCTATGGTAGAAATAAGTGAAAATGATTTACCTGATAATTGGAATGCAATTCCATATCCCAGCGAATTGGCAAGCATCATTAAAGGTATTATTGAATCCAAAAAATTCGTTTCTGCCATTGTCCCGGCAGTTCAATCCAGGTATGAAAACAACATACTTCTATTTCCAGATTTTCCTGACTTTAATAAATACGTAATGGAAGTTGATGTCAATGAGGAATATTTTGATTCCAGATTAAAAGGCACTCATTAGTGTTTATTTTTATTTACTTGTCCCATTAAATACTCCAATATATCCAGGCTTGAGCAATTCCTGTAGATTACATTTTTAAATAGCACATTAGATTAAACTCAATCATTGATTATCTTTGGATTTTCAAATATAAATATGAGTACAAATCCAACAGTTGAGGTTTGCTTTTCACCGAGACTTTACGGGCATAAATTAACCGACACCAAATTTATTACAGTTGTAGTAGATATCCTCCGCGCAACTACCTCTATCTGTGCTGCCTTTGATCATGGAGTAAAAGAAATCATTCCTGTTTCCGGCCTCGATGAAGCCAAAAAAATGAAAAACAATGGATATTTTGTCGCTTGTGAGCGGAACGGAGAAATTCTGGATTTTGCAGATTTTGGGAACTCCGCCTCTGACTTCATCCGCGATGACTTAAAAGGGAGGAGTGTAGTATTTTCAACTACAAATGGAACAAAAACCATTAATATGGCCAGAGATGCAGACGAAGTAGTCATTGGTTCATTTGCTAATATTAAGGCGCTTGCAGATTATCTCGCCGAGAAAAATGAAAATGTAGTCATATTCTGTGCTGCATGGAAAAGTCTTTTTAATCTTGAAGATTCTGTTTTTGCAGGGGCTCTTTCTGAAATGTTAATTGGTCATGGGTTCTCGACAAACTGCGATTCTGTACTGGGAGCCATAGACCTATGGCATAGGGCAAAACCGGATTTAAAAAATTATTTATCTAAAAGCTCTCATAGAAACAGATTGAATCATTTGGTTTCAGAAGAGGATTTCAATTATACGGTTACATTAAATTCTACTAAAGTCATTCCTGTATTGAATGGAGATAAACTTGAATTGGTTTAGGTAAACCGGCAACTGACAAGGAGAGCATGTTGATAAAAGTTAAGATTTTTAACGACAAGAAATTGGTAGTTTTTAAAAGCAAGCTTTACGGGAAATTTACAATTAATAATGGTTTTCAGTGCTCAAATAAAAATTCAAAGAAATTTCTTTAAATGGCTTTTGCAGATCGCATAGTATTTTCATACATTTGCAGTCCTTTTAACAAAAGTGAAATTTATAAAATGAGAAAGGAAATTCATCCGAAATATTCAGAGGTAGTTTTTCACGACACGCAGAGTGATGCTAAATTCTTGACAAAGTCAACAATGACCTCAAAAGAAAAGATCAAATGGGAAAATGGTAAAGAGTACCCATTGATAAAAATTGAAGTAAGTTCTGCATCTCACCCTTTCTACACAGGTAAGAAAATATTTGTGGATACTGCGGGTAGAGTTGAGAAATTCAATAGAAGATACAGAAATAAAAAGTAATATTTAATTTCATAATAGGTCTCCATTATTTTTATAAGTGATGGAGACTTTTTTATTTTTATGAAATGAATATCATCCTTTTTGACGAACCCACAACTAAATCAAATCTACTTCCTTTTACCTATACAAGGCCGGTTTCTGATATCAGGGTCGGAATTCTCACCATCAGGGAGAAGTGGGAAAAGTGGCTTCCCGGAGATTACTCCTATCTGACCGAGGACTATTTATCGAAAAAGTTTGCATTACAGCAATCCACAGAAAATCTTTATCTGAATGGTTGCGTGCTGCCAGATTCTAAATTGATTGAGGCACTCAAGGCACTCAAAAAGAACCAGTTGCTAATCGATGATAATCTTCCGATTGCTTTCTATGGAAATATTGACTCTGTTACTGAACTGAATACAAATGGCTTTTTGGGTAGTAAAGAAAAGGTGATATTTCCCCTTACCTCGGGGCCTGTTCGCCGTGGTGGGGCAGATGAGCGTGAGCTTATTTCAATCCGGCACGTTTATGACATTTTCATTTATAATGAAATCGCCAATAGAAGGGATTTTAAATTGTTGACAAATGGCCGGAAAAGTCATGATATTGAAGACCCACATACTATTTGTTACAATCAAGACGATATATTTATTGAAGAAAATGTAAATATCAAATCTGCCATTCTGAATGCGGAAAAAGGACCGATTTATATTGGCAAAAATGCTATAATCGGTGAGGGGTCAAAAATCAGGGGGGCATCATCTGTGGGAGAAAGCTCGATTTTGAATATGGGTACCAGAATCATAGGAGATACGACGATTGGGCCATTTAACAAAGTTGGTGGTGAGATTAGCAACTCAGTTATTTTTGGCAACAGCAGTAAAGTTCATGACGGGTTTTTAGGCAATTCTGTCATCGTAGAATGGTGTAATTTAGGAGCTGATACCAATGTCTCCAATTTGAAAAATAACTATAAACTTGTACGTATCTGGAATTATGGTGAAAATCGATTTGTTGATACTGGCAGACAATTTTGTGGCTTGATGATGGGCGATCATTCTAAAAGTGGTATAAACACCATGTTCAATACAGGTACAGTTGTAGGTGTGAGCTCCAATATTTTTGGTAGCGGTTTCCCCAGGGCATTTATACCATCATTTTCCTGGGGAGGCGCCCGGGGATTCACAACCTATCAATTCAAAAGGGCGTTGGATGTAATCCCCATTGTATTCGGGAGAAGGAAAAAAATCTTAATTGAGGAGGATGTGGAAATTCTTAAACATATCTTTGAAGTAACAAAAAAGTACAGACCAGGTTAGGTTATTTTCAATGAAATTTTCAGATATTCCAGGACTTCAAAGTGTTAAAGAAAAGCTTTACAGAACCATTAAAAGTGGAAAGATCGCCCATGCGCAAATGTTTGCAGGCCCTCCTGGAAGTGCAAATCTTTCCATGGCCATCGCTTATGCAGAACTGCTTAATTGTACAAATAAAACCGATGGAGACGCTTGCGGTGAATGCCCATCCTGCCAAAAAATTCAAAAGTCAATACATCCTGATGTACATTTTGTGTTTCCCGTCAGCCCGATTAAAAATATAACCGCAAAAGATGTGGTAAGTGATAGTTTTATTGCAGACTGGAGGAAGTTTATCAAACAAAAACCATATGGGGGACCTTATGAATGGTCGTTGGAGTTTGGAGGAGAAAACAAGCAATTGAACATCTCAAAAGAGGAAAGCAGGAATATCATTAAAAAGCTCGCCTTAAAATCTTTTGAAGGCGAATATAAAGTAATGATTATTTGGCTGGCAGAATACATGCATCCTGCCGCAGCTAATGCACTATTGAAATTATTGGAAGAACCCCCGGAGAAAACAGTATTTCTTCTTGTTACCAATGACCATGAACAAATCATCGGTACAATACTCTCCAGGGTTCAATTGCTGAAAATCAGGCCATTTAACAAGGAGGAAATTTCAAATTACCTGGTTGAGCGGCATGGTGTTAATTCTGAAAAAGCCGTTCAACTTGCTAGTATTTCTTCCGGAGATTTGAATCAAGCCATCAATTTAATTGATGAGGTGGAAAATGATACTCATCAAATGTTTAAGGAATGGATGAGAATATGTTTTACAAATAACTATGCTAAGCTGGTAGAATGGGCAGATAATTTTGGCAAGGCAAATAAAATAAATCAAAAAGGAATTTTTCAATATGGGATGGCTATTTTAAGAGAATCGCTATTAATGCAAAATGGCGCTGAAAAAGCAATCAATCTAGCAGAGGCCGAATATGAATTTGTGACAAAATTTTCTAAAACCCTTGATTTGGAAAAACTGGAAAAACTTTATAATCATCTAAATACCGCTTTCTATCATATAGAGCGCAATGGTAATGCGAAAATTATATTTTTGGATACCTCACTTCAGATCACTTCCACTTTTCGGAGTTAAATTCATTTTATTTTTAGACGCTTGCGATTTAATTAATTTCCATTAGTACCAAGACTTATAATTATTATTTTTGGAATCTTAAATTTACGAATTCATGATCATTAAAATAGGTACCCGAAAAAGTATGCTGGCAATGTGGCAGGCAAACCATGTGAAAAATGAATTAATGAAGCATGGAATTCAGGTGGAATTAAATCCAATAGAAACAAAGGGGGATAAAGTTCTGAATGTTGCCATCTCAAAGATTGGCAGTAAGGGAGTATTTACTGAAGAGTTGGAACAAATGCTGGAAAATGGAACAATTGATATCGCCATCCACAGTGCAAAGGATCTTCAAAGTGAGCTTCCTGAACAATTTGAGATATTGGCGTTTTCTTCAAGGGAAAAGGAAAATGATGTTTTGATCAGTCGAAATAAATCTTTGGAGTTGAAGGATGAAGAATCAGCCTTTATTATTGGAACTTCCTCTACAAGACGAATCGCCACTTTATCGCATTATTATCCAAATATTAAAACGGTAGAAATTCGCGGAAATCTACAGACGAGAATAAAAAAAATGGATTCAGGCCATTGTGATGCACTGTTACTGGCGTATGCCGGTGTTGCAAGAATGGAATATGACGAGATGATCAATCAGGAATTATCCTTAGATATTTTTACTCCTGCAGTAGGTCAGGGTAGTTTAGCGGTAGAAATTGCGACTACGCTTTCCGCTGAGAAAAAATCCAAAATCAGGGGAATTATTAATGACCCTGATACTGAAATCAAGCTCAAGGCGGAACGTGCTTATTTGAAAAAATTGAAAGGTGGCTGTAGCATCCCCGCATTCGCAAATGCTCAAATTCATGGAAATAACCTTGTTATTCAGGCAGGTATATTTAGTCTGGATGGTGTGGAATTTATTAGGAAAACCTCGAAAGGAAACCTTGAGAATCCTAATATTTTAGGGGAAAAGCTTGGAGAGGATATATTGAATGAAGGTGGCGCTGAGATATTGGATCAGATCAATAAAGAATTAAAAAGATAAAAATGAAGAACGTATTATTTAGTGTTGCCATAGGTTTGGTATTTATTTTGTCAGCCTGTTCAAAAAAAGATTACCTGATCACCATAAAAACCAGCTACGGAGATATCAAAGTTATTTTATATGACCATACGCCTAAACATAAGGAGAGTTTCCTGAAACTGGCAAAAAACGGCGATTATGATAGCACAACCTTTCACCGGGTTATTGCTGATTTTATGATCCAGGGAGGTGATGTAAACGCCAGGCCGGGAAATGAAAAGAAAATAGATTACACCATACCTGCTGAGTTTGTTGATACATTGTTTCACCACAAAGGCGCGCTTGCTGCTGCCCGCCAGGGAGATAATATCAATCCTACCAAAGCGAGTGGAACCCAATGGTATATTGTTCAGGGAATAGTTTACAAAGAGGAGGATCTGACAATTGACATGCAAAAAATGGCCGAGTATATCAAAAAGCTTTTTGAAAAGCCGGAATATGCAGATTTACAGGAAGAAATAACAAAAATTTATTATGAGCAGGGCCAGGATGCTTATGCAAAAAAAATGATGGAATTGAGACCGATTTTGGAAAAAGAATTCAATACAACCTTTGAAAAAAATTACCCAGCAGATCGCTTGAAGGCTTACACAACTATTGGCGGAACACCACATTTAGACGATGCTTATACAGTATTTGGGCGTGTGGTTGAAGGACTGGACGTTGTAGATAAAATATCCGCCGTAGAAACTGGATCAATGGATAAGCCTGCTGAAAATATCTATATAACCATGGAAGTTGAAGAGATAAATATCAAAAAACTCCGAAAGCTATACGGAAATAAATAATTTCTTTAGCAGAATTAAATTTCTCCTTCTTCTACAGAAATAGAAGAAAATGACAGTGTTTACACCTCTTGTTTCATAGGCTGATAGTTCGGTATCCACAAAAAATCTCATCTTCTATTTATCTTACACATTAAAGACATTATTTTTATGTGTAGATATATTAAGAATGTAGAATTATGGCAACAAATCTCGCAATAGATGACAGGCTTGTGGAAGAAGCGAAAACAATCGGGAAACATCGTACTAAAAAAGGCGTAGTTACTGAAGCTTTACAAGAATATAACCAACGAAGGAAACAAATTGGAATCTTGGATATATTTAAAAAGATAAACTATGACGGCGGTTTCGATTATAAGACACAAAGATCTGTAAAATGAAAATCATAGTGGATACCTGTGTATGGTCGCAAGTGCTCCGACGAAGTACTCCCAGTAACGAATGAATATGTAGAAGAGTTGAAAAATCTAATAGAAGAAGTACGGGTGCAACTTATTGGCCCGATAAGATAAGAACTTCTGAGTGGGATAAAATCACAAAAACAATTTGACGTCCTGAAACAACATCTTGAAGCCTTTGAAGACATTAAATTTAATAGAGAAGGTTATGAGCTGGCGGCTGAATATTTTAATGCAGCACGAAACAAAGGTATTCAGGGTTTAAATACTGATTTTTTTATTTTCATATAAACCTGAATCCGGTATATGAAATCACCCTTAGAATTAGCCATCTATCAGTCCAGATAAGCTGGGGCTGAAATTTTTTCAACAGACTCACGCACTTGCTTTTTCTGGTACAATTCAATGCATTACACTCAGGTAAATTAAGCGTGAGATTTCTACTAAAATCCAGTTTATATTTCATTGGACTATATAAGATTCATTCATCGTTTACAGTTACATTTTAATCTGAATATTGTGATAATTAGAATAATTTTGTAATTTGAATACTGGTCTTATAGTATAAGTTTCATTTCACCCAGTTATTTTACCATATCCATGAATTCCTGCTGTTCTATTTATCTTACTAACAGACGCCTTCATTTTATCAATATTCTTACACCATTAAAACATTCAATTATTGTAGTATGCACACCTTTATATGCGCTAAAGACTCACTTTAGATTTGCCCGGGAGTCCTATGAGTTACTGCCCTTTACTTATTTAATAAGAATTTTTACAGAAGTTGTCAATGATAGTATCATGTATAAACTTGATTTGGGCAAAGAATGGATCAATCAAATACAAAATGATTTATGATAAATTTAGCACTATAAAATGAAAACCTCTCATTATATTTTTAATGCTAAAGGTCAGGATGCGCAGGTCAATTTGGAAATAAAAGGCGAAAAAAAATCGAGATTTCCGAGCAGGGAAAGGCAATAGTGATTGGAGAATCATTTAAATAACTTTCAGAACATTGTACCGAAAGCAAGGATAAATTTTTTATTAATAACTAAACCTATAAAATCATGAAAAACAAATTAATCTTTTCAACATTAATTCTTATTGCGCTGTATTCTACAAACAGCTTTGCACAGTTTAACCCATATTCTGATGAAGCTAAACTGTTGACGGCGGGTCTAGGTATATCCAGTTGGGGAATACCGCTTTTTGTCAGGTATGAACACCCTGTAGCTGACAATATAACCGTTGGCGGAGTTCTCTCATATCAATCTAAAGGTTATGGCGATTCAAGTTATAAATGGAGAATTTCGTATTTTGGTATTAGTGCGAGAGGTAGCTATCACTTTAATGAATTATTAAATGTTAATTACTCCTGGGATTTATATGCCGGAGTATCAGCTGGATATTACTTTGGAAATGTTAGTGGCGATGATTTTAACAATATAACTGCCGGCGGAGGTTTTGGTTTAGGTGTGCATGTTGGGGCAAGATATTTTATTAATGAAAAAATAGCTATAAATGTAGATGCCGGAGGAGGTTCATTATTTGGGGGCGGAACAATAGGAGTGACTTTTATGCTCTAGTACGGTTAGCTACCATAGGTCTCTCTGAATACTTTCAAAAAAATGATCCTACTATTCTTAACATTCTAAAAAGTGATCTTTTCCCATGAATGAGGTCTTCGCATATGTATAAAGGGATAAGACATCGGATGTTTCGAAAACATCCGATGTCTGTTTTTCGAAAGATTGTTTAAGTATGGCAGAAATGGCATCTTATGGAAGGAATCAAGATCTTCAGCATTGTTGTAAAACCAACTTTTTTAAAAAACTGGAATGGAAATCAAGGCGAAAACAAAACCCCAATAGAAAGTTCATATCCTGTAAAATCCAATTGGGCATCCTTGAAATCTGCAGATTCTTCGGTAATCATATCACCATCAGTTGGTATGCCCTTATATTTCCCCTTCATATCCAGTGGTGAAGATCCAGACAAGTAATAGGCTTCAAGGCTGATGCCAAATTTTTTGGAGAAATAAATGATATACTCTGCCCCAAAATGATATCCGTATCCGAGATTATTATTTACGGAAAAATCTGAATTTAATACTTCCCATTCCAGGTATTCCTTCAATTCTCTATCCAGATTGCCTTCATTTATTTTTGTATTAAAATTATAAAATAGAAATCCACCCCCTTTAATTTTGATTGCCTGGTTGCTAAAATTAAAGGTGATGACTGCCTCTAAAGGGACCATCAGGGAGAAAAATGGTCCTATCAATGGATTTTTGGATTCATAAGGCAGGCCTTTCACTCCCATACCGGATATCCTGTAAAGTGTAAATCCACTTTCGATTGCAAAAAACCGAGTGAGGTCAAACCCCACACCACGGATAGAAAATGGTGTGACAGGTACGGAGAAATAACCATTTTTAGGAATAAAATAAGAAAAGGACAATCCAAGGTCCTGTGACTTTATATTTAGTGAAATACAAGTCAGGCCAATAATGATCACGAACTTTTTCATAAAGATTTTTAGTTTAATCCTTGAGATGAACATGCTATTGTAGAGAAAAGCCGCGCTGTGATCCCTTGTAATCTACCCATCGGTTAGGTTTACTCGAAGATTACAAGCTAAACTTTCCAATATACGGCTCAGAATCTCAAATTGCCAATGTTATTCCTTCGCCATTGTTGTGTCTTTTGACCAACAATAAATGATCCCGTTTTTGTTTGTTGGTGACAACACCATAGTCGTTAACCTAAGAAAAAAATCAGATTTTTGGTAATGAAATTTCAGGATGGGGAATATACCTCTTGCGAGGTAAAAGTTTTAGTTTTCTCCCCATGGTTAATTTTTATTTATTTGAAA
>JAJRQT010000126.1 GCA_024280115.1 Bacteroidota bacterium
AAAACGTTAAAACATTGATAATCAATAGATTGAAAAAATTAGAATAAAAGCATAATAAAATATTTCAATTTCATTTGACTGCTTTCAAAATTTGGAACAAAAGTGAAAAACTCAGAATCAATTATTAGAGGTTCCCTTAAATAAATATTTCAAAAATTCACAATATCGTTAGCCGGTTCAGTATTCAACCTTTTACATTGAAGAGACGAGTACTAACTCGAAATAGAGTCCGTCAATAAAGTCGGAAAAATTCAAAAAAATGAATGGTTTTATTATATGAACCCACCCCTACGCCCCTCCGGGGAGGGGAATAAAGGAATTAATTTTTTTGAATTTACAAACCATCATAGTTTATAGGCGAACTCAAATTATGCTTCGTTCACCGGTTTTCCAATCGTAGCCAAAATACCTCCATCTACATACAAAATATGTCCATTCACAAAATCACTCGCTTTTGAAGATAAAAATATTGCAGCACCCGCCAAATCGGAGGGATCGCCCCATTTACCGGCGGGTGTTCTATTCAATATAAATTCGTTGAAAGGATGACCATCTACCCTGATGGGTTCGGTCTGAGAGGTGGCAAAATATCCCGGTCCTATACCATTTACCTGTATGTCATGTTTTGCCCATTCTGTTGCCATATTGCGCGTCAGCATCTTGAGACCACCTTTTGCCGCAGCATACGCGCTCACTGAGTTTCTGCCCAGCTCACTCATCATAGAGCACATATTGATAATTTTCCCTTTCGACTTGCGCTCTATCATCCTTTTCGCGACATTTTTCCCCATGATAAAAGGACCGACAAGATCTATATTAATCACCTGGGAAAAATCCTCTACTTCCATTTCGATAATCGGTATCCGCTTTATAATTCCCGCATTATTTACCAGAATGTCTATTTCTCCAACTTCCTTTTCAATTAGATCAAGATGCTCGATAACTGATTTTTCATCTGTCACATCAAATAAATATGTAGAGACTTCCAGGCCTTGTGATGCGTATTCCTTTTTGCAGTTTTCAAGTTTTTCAGACAACACATCATTGACAACAATTTTTGCTCCTGCATTTCCAAGACCTGTAGCAATCGCCATCCCCAATCCATGCGTAGCACCTGTTACAAGTGCTACCTTGCCCGACAAATCAAATAATTCTAATGACATAATTATAAAATGTTAAAGTACAGTTTAAATATATTCAATTACATATTATCTTAAATCCGTGATATCACAGACGTCCATATCTGAATAATCCAGATTTTCTCCTGCCATTCCCCAGATAAATGTGTAGTTGGAAGTACCGGCTCCCGAATGTAAGGACCAGGGAGGAGAAATCGCTGCCTGTTCATTGGAGAGCCATAGATGACGTGTATTATCTGTCTGTCCCATAAAATGACAAACGGCTTGATCTTCGGGCACCTCAAAGTAGAAATATACTTCCATCCTCCTGTCGTGGACGTGTGCCGGCATGGTATTCCAAACGCTTCCGGTCTTCAATTCCGTAAATCCCATCTGTAATTGACACGTATCTACAATTCCTTGTACAAGCAACTGGTTGACCGTGCGGTCATTAGATGTTTTTAAATCTCCCAGTTCAAGCTGGTTGGCATCTTCTCGTGTTACTTTTTTTGTTGGATAACTTTTATGTGCCGGAGCCGAATTCAGATAAAATTTTGCAGGTTGACTGCTATTCAAACTTGAAAAAATTATTTCTTTATTGTCTTTCCCGACATACAGGCCCTCCTTGAAATTGAGATCATATTTCTCTCCATCCACACTTACACTTCCCGGACCTCCGATATTGATGACCCCAAGCTCTCTTCTTTCAAGAAAAAATGCTGCTTTTATCGGATCAATCGGTTCTAGTTTCAAGGGAGTATTCACAGGAAAAGCACCTCCAGCAATATATCTGTCATAATGCGTGTAACACAACTTGATGATATCTTTCTGAAAAAGATCATTTATTAAAAAGTTGTCGCGAAGCTCTTGCGTACCGAAACCTTTAAATTCGTTGTGCCCAACAGCATATCTAACTTCATATTTCATATTTTCCATGATAATTATTATTTTTCTGTCATCAAATCAACTAAAATAATTGTCAATAACTGTAATTGTTTTCTCAAAAATACAATTGTAAATATTAAAATACAATCGATTGTATTTTAATATTTATCTATATTTGTGACGATGAAAAAGAGAACTACAATTCATGATTTGGCAAAACAATTATCATTGGATAGTTCTACAGTTTCGAGAGCTTTAAGGGGCAGTCCGCTAGTGAAGCAAAAAACCAAGGACATTGTCAACGATTTGGCTATTAAATTAAATTACAAACCCAACAGACTCGCTTCAAATCTTCGCAGCAATAAATCAAATACTATTGGCGTGATTGTACCACGAATATCGAGACACTTTTTTTCATCAGCCATTAGCGGAATCGAAGAAGAAGCATATAAAAAAGGTTATAATATTTTAATCTGTCAATCGCAGGATAAGTTTAAATATGAATCTAAAAATATTGATAATCTCTTGCACAACAGGGTTGATGGATTGATTATCTCACTTTCTTTAGAAACACGAGATTTGAGTCATTTTTCAGAATTATTTGAAAGTGAAACACCTATTGTCTTTTTCGACCGAGTTCCTATGAACGCTCTTGAATACCGGCCAATTATTAAAATAGTCAATGATGATGAAGCCATTTCCTATAATGCAACAACTCATCTAATCAATCAGGGATGTGAGAGAATCGCCTACCACTCCGGCCCGGATTCAATAAGTATTTATAATGCCCGGTTAAAAGGGTATTACAAAGCGCTTAAAAAAGCTAGCATTCCAATTCTTAAAAACATGATTTTTTACTCCAATTTGATGCTGAAAGATGGTGTTGATTTCGCGAGAAAGATATTAGAATTGAAAAAACTCCCAGATGCAATTTATTCCGCCAACGATACCACTGCATTATCATCAATGCAATACCTGAAATCGCAAGGAATTAGAATACCTCAGGATATAAAAATGATCGGGTTCAGTGATGAACCGGCCTCAGCTATGAGTGACCCAACCCTCACAACGGTCGATCAATCAGGTGTGGAAATGGGTAAAGTTGCGGTTAAAAAAATTACCGATCTAATAGAAAACAGAGAAGAAATGCAACTGCAGTCAAATCAAATAATCACCATGAATTCTACACTTATCATTCGGGAATCTAGTAGATGATAGAATCAATATAATTACAATGCCTCCAACTATTTTAAATATTCAATGTAATTGAGGTCATGAAAAATATTATAATTGTTCCCACATAAGCATTGGTCTGTAGAGTCAATCTATTCGTGAAAGATAAAAATCCCAGTTTACTGATTATTTCGCTGAACTTTTCCCATCATCCATTTTTTATATAAATCAAAACTCTTTCGCGAGACTGGTTAGGCCTGTAAAGGCCTGATAAGCCATAAATAGCGAAAACAGAAAGGTGATGCCGCACATTATATTTACAAATATTGTGCTCTTGTGCTTACCTACTACTGCTTCCTTATTGGCGAGGATAGTAAGAAAAACAACCAATAAAGGCATGAAAATCGCCTGGATAGCCAAGGACATAATCTGCAATAAAACCGGCTTTCCACCAAACAAAGGAGCCACGAGCCCTGCAGCACAATAGAACACTGCGATAAGCCGGAAATGCCTCGCTTTAGGATTTCTGGTCATGCCAAAGAAATCGGAGATAGTCCAGATGGAAACAAGGGTATTGGGAAACGCAGATGAAAGTCCTGCCGCAATAATCCCGATTATAAATAAAGTGGCAGCGAATTTTCCAAAAAGTGGGACAAGTGTGTAGGCCATATCGATCGCTTTATCGACATGCATTCCACGAACATGAAGTGTGGCTGCTGCCGTTGCCATCACAACTGCAGAGATTACGAAAATAAGTATTCCGGAAACCAAGGCATCCTTTTCTGCATGTTTCAGATCTTTCATTGTCCACCCCTTATCTTTGACCACAAACGAACGCATCACCACCACACTACCTGCAAGCGTGGTTCCAACCATTGCACCTACAATCATGGCTCCTCCCTGAGGTATCGAAGGTATAAAGCCGGAAAAAACTACCTTGGCAGGAGGATGTGCAAAGAACATATCAACAAGGAAACTGACACCGAGGATGGTTACAAAAACAATAAGGATTCTCTCGAAAGCAGCATACTTACCAAAGAAAATCAAGAGATAAACAATTGAGGACCAAAAAATGGAGGATAAAAGAAAGTTAACTCCTGTCCAGGAAGCAAACGCTTCTGAAATAATCCCCAGTACGCCAATATTGGAAGTAAACTGGCTGATGGTTACTGCAAGTACGATATAAAATCCGGCAGCTTTTCCGAAGTGTTCATTGGCAAGAGAAATAAAGGTCTTGCCTGATGCAAAGGTCACTCTGCTCATCGCAGCAAGGAGGATCCAGAAAAAAGTATAAGACAATAAAAGCGCCCACAACAGGCTCATGCCATGATCTGCCCCGGCAATCACCAGGGATGAAACACTACCTGTACCGACAACAGCGCCGATCATAAAAATAGCAGGCCCATAAGAAAGTAAAAATTTTCTGAGCCTTTGAAGTGAAAAAGTATTCATATTGATGTCATTATGGGTGCAAAAAAATGCATATATCTACTAAGGTATAATTTCTTCATTGATCCATTGAAAATATAAATTTTATTTACGTCATTTCTTCTCTCAACAAATAATTATTGCGGGTGTACAACAAAATTCTCTTTTACCCCTATATCCCCTGAAGGGGACTTTCAAAAAGTTTATTTTTTGACTCCATTTAGGGCATGGGGTATAACAAAAAATAAACTTTTTAAATTTTAGGACTTTTGTCGTGCACCCATTCCCTTAACTTCCAACTCACTTTCTACAAAATTGATTAACTTATTAAGCAGTAAAACAAGGGATTTTTCCTTGTTTTTATCTCATAATGATAAAGTAAACTATTGTCGGACTTGGGGGTTTAAAATTATTGTAAATACGCTTTAAAATTGCAACAGGTGCAAGATATATGAAAATTGCATTAGCTATCACCCAAGGAGTTCAATAGGTCCTTTTTCTTATTGAAAAGCTATCACGAGCCATTTACTGCTTCAAACAATGCTCGAACATTTGCAGGAGCAATATCAGGCAAAACAGCCTCATGGCTGGGGGAGATTACAAGGCCTGTAGGAAATATCTGCCTGAGCTCATGGACTTTTTCCCGTATCATATCAGGGGTTCCTTTTACAAGTAAATACTGGGCGTCAACCCCTCCAACAAACGAGACACGTGTACCAAAATCCTGTTGTAACCTATGCGGTTCCATTTTGGCAGCTAAGGCCTGGATGGGATGTATGGCATCAACCCCTATTTCAATCAAATCAGGGATCAAATCATAAATTGACCCACAAGAATGATGGACAACTTTTAAACCATAATCATGGGCTTGATCTACCAACTTTTTAGTGCCGGGAAATACGAACTCACGAATCATGTCTGCACCTACCATCAAGCCCGTCTGACTTCCAAAATCATTTCCAATAAGCACAGCATCAAGCATCCCTTTTGTTGCTTCGTAAAATATTTCATTTGCCCGCAGATAAAAATCAAGGATCCGGTCAATAACTCCCTGGAACATTTCAGGTTCGGTTAGCATTTTCATCAGGGCAGTTTCCATGCCAAATGCCGACCAGGCATCCTGGCAATGAGCAGACCAGACCACCCCCATCACTGCTTTTCCCGGAAGCACATGTTCTACCACACGTCTGCATTCATCAGGATTTATAAATTTTTCAGGATCCGGCCAGTCAAATAAATCAATTTGCCCTGGGTCAGAGATGTTTTCAAAAAATCCCGGGGCTGTCAACGTACGCTCATCAAGATTAGGACCATCTGTTTTTTTAAAATCCAATGCTGAGTAGATGGCATTACTTACGGGTGAATGGTACGGCAATTCAACCGGATAGACATCGTCATCAAGCTTTTCTATAAGACCGTCCAGATCGGGTACTTGAAAATAATGAAGCAAGGCAGGAACTGCGCGTTCATCCGGAAGACCCAGCCAGGAAGCCGGACGATCTACAGTACGTCGTTCAAGAGTTGCAAAAAATCGTTCTTTACTCGTCATAATCTTAATCTTTTAAGTGTTAGAGGGCATTATTCACCAATAATACTACCATAAGTCATGATGACGAAGGAAGTAACAAGTATGAAAAGGCCTGTAATAAGTACAATATATGTTTTGCTGGTCACCTGCTTCCACTCTTTCATAATGACACCAACGACAAAACTGAAAAAGATGAGCATTGACATGTGAAGCACCCAGCTGATGAACTGAAAATTTCCCATTCTTACATGGCCAAGTCCATAAAAGAAAAACTGCCCGATCCACAGCGAACCTGCCAGCCACGAGAGCAATACATTCTTCAAATATGACATACCACTTATGCCTGATTTTGGAGAGAATTCCTTTATTGTCTTTTGTTTAATCCCTAAAATAACAAACCAGATTAAATTAGTGACAAAGCAACCTGATGTTGTAACAATTAATTTTGCATTGCCTTCAAAATGACCTGCCCCATGCGCAGCAGCCATATCAGAAATGGGTTGGCCATGTTCCAACGAAACATTAAAAATTGCTGATAGGATTCCTGCTATTACGGCCAGTCCTAACCCTGAACGTATGTTGAAATCAACTTTGGCACTTTCAAGCCTTTGCAAATCTTTCTCCTTATGAAAGCCGGCAAAACCACATAACCCCACACCGGCTATGGACACAATCATGCCAACTAAAATAATATTACCACCGGAACCCGAAAAGTAATTTATCAATTCTCCTTTGATGATAAGCGGGACAATGGTACCAAATACTGCTGATATGCCAATGGCAATGGTATATGTAAGCGAATATCCTATTTGCTTAATAGCGTATCCAAATGACAGGCCGCCAAAGCCATACACCCCCCCTAATAAAAAGGCTCCCCAAAATACACTTCTTTTTGACTGGATCAGTATATCAAAAAAATCAGGAACCGTGAGCCAACCGATTAAAACAGGCATTAACACCCAGGCAAAAGATGCTTGTAAAAGCCAGAAAGTGTTCCATGACCATTTCTGAATTTTTTGATATGGTAAATAACAAGTTGCCGCAGACATCCCGCCTATGGCATGTAAACCTGTACCAATAATTGGATTGGGTGCTATCATTGAATTGTTTATCTATTTAAATTGTTGTCAATAAATTAATTATCCTTTTCAACAACTTCCGAAACATGCATCTCTTCCCAGGTCACATTATATCGGTTTGTAACAGGCTTACCTTCAAAATTCTCTCTAAGCTTTTTGAAATCTTCATATGACTCTACAATTTCATCCTTCCGTAATATAGACCGAACTAAAAAATCAGCATCAGGAGGATAACATGCTGCTGGTACTCCGGTTGTTGCATTTTCAATCTTGTCATCTTCAAATCTTTTAATATTTGCATTGGTTGGCAAATGGGCACTTTGATATCGTAAATCCATACTCCATCTTACCCCACGCGATGTATTCTTAAAACTCCCGTGAATTACTTTATTCGACAAAAGCAGAATACCCCCTTTAGGCACAGGACAGGGAACCCAGTTTCCTTTTGGCACGAGCTCTTCTTTGACAGACAAATACTTTCCTGTTTCATGCATTTCATGATCAACCACCTTTCCTTTGTGCGTTCCAGGAATTACATATAAGCATCCATTCTCAACATTTGTATTTACGAGTGGAATCCACATGGTCATCACCAGTGAATCATCACAAAATGGCTCAAAATATCCTGAGTCCTGATGCCAGGGCACCTCACCATAACCGAAATTTGGGATCTTTGGCCTTAAGCGATACACTGAACTAGAGATCAATTCTTCTCCGCAAAATGCCCCTGCAACATCTAAAAGTTTGGGATTAGTAATTAGATTGAAAATAGCCGGGCCATGTAATATCCCATTCCAGATGGACACAGCCAGCTTTGCTGATTGCTGACTGATTTTTGTCAATCTGGTTTCAAATCCTTCATCCTCAAATAATTCCCGGATATCACCTTCATTAAATAACTGCTTAGCTCTCGTATCAATTTCAGAAGAGATCTCAGCAATCACCGGTTGAAGATCCTCGTCACCTAAGACTTTTTCAATGATTAAATATCCATTTTCGTAGAAAAACTTTTTTTGGTTTTCAGTTATTATCATTTTCTTCATGGTTATACTATAGCAAATAATCATTGGCTTACAAATCCTGAGAATTCAATATTCAGGTTTAAGTAATTTTCCTTAATTCGGCTTATTTCTATAAAATCTGATGAACTATACTTTTTGTCATTATAATTCCAAGTCATGTTCATCTTCCTATACTTATCCTCGCATATATCATTGAACATGCAAAGCTCCCAATTGGAGAATAATCCTGCATACTCATTTTCCAACAATCCGGCAATGGCCTGGAGGTTTTCAAGATCATCGGTCGAACCTGGAATAACAGGTGTTCTAAATTGTATAGCAGGTGTGCCATGATTTTTGAAATATCCAGCAATAATAGCTAAAGATTTAAGTATAAGCTTTACTCCTTTCCCTGTCATTTTTTTGGCTTTTTCCTCGTTCATTATCTTTAGATCAAAAAATACAAGATCCGCATACGGGAGTATTTTTTTTAATGAGTTTTCTGAAACGTAGCCCGATGTATCGAAGGCTGTATGAATACTATTTTCTTTGCATTTTCTAAAAAAAGCTTCTGCAAAATCGGGAAATATACCTGGCTCGCCACCTGTAATTGTCACCCCACCTCCGGAAGTATCCATAAACGGTTTATCTTCCAATACCCGCTCCATTAGCCGCTCAACAGTAAAGTCCTCACCTAACTTTTCTATGGATTTTGTGGGGCATGTTTCAGCACATCTAAAACATCCATCACATATGTCCCGATCAATTTTTATGCCGTCCACGGTCATGGTGAGTGCATCTATTGGGCATGTTTCTACACATGTTTCGCATCCAATACAAGTGCTATTAGTTATCCAGATTTCTTGTTTTTTTGATATACCTTCAGGGTTATGGCACCATGCACATTTAAGGGGGCATCCTTTGAAATATACAACCGTTCTATAACCAGGCCCATTATGTGTATTGAGTGATTCTATTTTGAAAATCCGTGCTGTCAAATTCTCCTTTTCGCGTGGTTTCATTTTATCCTTATCTTCATAATATCGCTACCTGCTGTTACCCTTGACACTCATCAATTTTATAGCTTTTTAAATACTTGTATAATTTACACGTTCGATAAACTCTTTTTGGAATCGTTTGTCCATGGTGACGAAATGGCTTGAGTACCCGGTGACTTTTACGTTGATATCGTGATAGAGTGGATTATCATTGTCGTTCATGGCTTCTTCCAGAACTTTTAAGTCAACCAGATTGAAGTTGATCTGCACGCCACCTTTCTTGAAAAATGTAATGGCAAAAGCTTCCATCATCTTCTCTTTTTCTACTCCGGTCTTAAAGAAATCCGGCGTAAGCTCTATCTGAAAAGAACCCCCCTGATATTTTTCGAAACTAAGTTTGGTAAATGACTTTACTGTTGCCGCAATTCCGTTTTTATTCCGGCCATGCATCGGATTCATTCCATGTGCTAAAGGTTCTTTTGCGAGACGCCCATCCGGTGTGGCCCCCAGCATTGGGCCGGCGTAGGTATGGCCCATATATTGGAACAGTGAGGGACGGTAACAGAAACCTTTATTGTTCCTTTTGCCTTCCAATACTTCCCTAACTTGTTCTGAAACCATGACGGTCATGTTATCGACGCTTTCTATATTGTTTCCAAACTTGGGGGCATTAAGAAAATGTTGCCTCATAATCTCTTTCCCTTCCCAATCTGTTTCTAATGCTGCTTGCAAACCTGCCAACGAGTATTTCTTTTTATCGAATACCAGTTCTTTTATCGCATACATTGAATCTGCAACATTTGGCACCCCAAGTACATTGACAGACGTGAAATTATATCTTACTGCCCCTTTATCGGTACAGTCTTTTCCTTTTTCTATGCAATCGTGCATACAAAATGATGTGACCATTTCGGGCCATACCTTTGATTGCCAATCATAGGTTATATCTTTAAACTCAACGAGGGCATCAGCAGTGCGGTCAACTTCATGACAATACAAGTCCCAAAATTCTTCAAATGTTGAAGTATTACTATTGATAGCCAAATCAATGGCTCTTTGCATGGGCTTGAGGAGTACCAGGCTATTCACATCCTGATCATTATATTCAGTGCCAACACCGCAGTACCACTGACATCCACTATATGCCACGTTCCAGGCATCTTCTTCAGAATAACCACTTCTTACTTCACTGGCTTTCAAAATATCATAATTGACAAGAATTGGAACACCACAGCCATGACGCGTAAGAATATCACACGTATATTGAAAAAATTCTTTATTCATATCTTCGTGCCACATCACACCCATATGGTTAATTCCTCCGACAAGATCGTACGCTTCGAGGCATACCCAGCTCATTTCATTGGTAGCATCTGACAAATCTTTCAGCCTTCCTCCCAATGCCGTGTAACTGCCATATTTAATGTACATTTCACCAATAAGCTCTCTTGCGAGTTGACGGGTAATTTTTCCTTCCGTCATATCTTTCATATAAAATTGATGTAGCAATTGGTCGGTACGCCCATAACCATTTCCGTGACCGTGCATTCTTTCAGCAACCTGGAAAAACCATATCCATTGGACAGCTTCATGCAATGTTCGTGGTGCATGGCAAGCGAGGTTATCGCAAACTTCAGCAATTGTCAAATAATGATTAATCTGCTCTGAATCATTTTCATCTGCCAGTTTTCTCCGGGCTTTTTCAGCATGCCTTTTGATAAATCGTTGAATTGACAGGGCAATTATCTCAGATCCCCTTAAATATTCTACCTGTTCTGCTTTTCCCTCTTTTTCAAATTTCGCAATTTTTTCCCTCACTTTAATAAGTAGCCCGTTCCAACCGAGATTGAGCCCAATACTTAAGTCTGGGCAGGTGTGTGTAAAACTTATACCTCCCGCCCCCAACTCACGAGCTTCAAATCCGGCATTTCGCTGCTCATCAGGATATTGAAAAAAACGCGCTTCGTCCAATTGCCAGTGGAATTCACCAACAATCAATTCGTTCTCATGAACTTCTGCAGGGCTATTATCAATGAAAAATGCATAATCCTTTGCCCAGTTTAGCGGGGTATAGTCAAATCCCTCTTTTCTGGAAGGCATTTCTTCAGCTTTTGGAAATGAAGTACCAATATCAACTCGTGCGTTATGGTCTCCAATCCCGATTCGTAGGTTTGTATCGCACGCATGCTCGCCTGTGGCAGGGGAAAATGTAGCAGCTTCGCCAGACCAGTGATACACCAAAAACTCTGCATTGTCGCAATAAATATCCCGTTTTTTATCGATGACTAATTGAAGCCTTCGGTCAATAAGTGCCTGCATCCTGCCATCAGGAATAAATTTTTTTTCTACTTCCTGCTCTTTCATGATTGTTTACTATATTTGATCATCTAAACCCTTTGTATTTCATTTATATGCTAAAACAACACATTAGTAAGTAGATATAAAATGCACAATACAAACCTAAAACTATACGATCTTAACTTTCATGGCAATTGATTCGTTTGAATGTAGAATAATTACCGGGGGCTTTAATCACTGCGACAGCTCCTGGAATAAAACGAGTGATGAACTCGACCAGTGTTTTAAGATTTATCATCCGGTGAGTGGAAATGCAACAATTTATTTAGAAGATACCCAGTTTCAAGTTAAAGAAGGAAATATTTATTTTATTTCAGGCTTCAATATAAAATCTCAGCAATGTACCTCGTTGATGGATATATATTGGCTGCATTTTATACCAGCATCACTTTATTTAAGACATCTATTGTTGAAAGCAGGACCGATACATGTTTGGAATATTAATGAATTCCCCTTTTTAAATAATTTCGATCAATGCATTGAAAGTGTTTTTAAAAATGAAAATTTTACCTCTTCCAGGATAGCAGCAATCCCATATTCTTTTGAGGAAGCCACATTGCACAGTTATATCTTCAATTTTGTAGCAGATATTTTAAAACGATTTCCGGACACAGGAGCCTCAAATTCAAAAGAAATAGCAAAATTGGAACCTGCCATTGAATTTATGAATAGCGAGTTTAAAAGTAATCCTTTTCTCGAAATTATTGCTTCAAAAGCATCATTAGCGCCAAACTATTTCCATAGATTGTTTAAAAAAAACTTTGGGTTAACCCCTTTTAATTATATGCTCAGGTTACGGATGGAGATCGCTATAAGACTACTTACTACAACATCAAAAAGTGTAAAGGAAGTTGCGTTTGACGCTGGATATGAAAGTGAATTTTATTTTTACCGCCAGTTTAAAAAACATTATAAATACAGCCCGGGGAAACTAAAAAAGATGAGACCATTTTAATTGATAAAGTATTGCTTCTGCTCCCATATAAAAAACATGGTGTAAAGCAATAAAAGGGGGAAGGTTTTTTCTTTCATAACGCTTACAATTTAAATAATTCAAATCTAATATAATACAGTCATATACTCATGATGAAATTAAAAATAGCGATCTTTGATCGTTATTCAACTATTTATAAAAATGAAACTATTTATTTTCTTTTCCTTCTTTGTACTACATGCATATATTTCTGTATTCAATCCAAATGATCTTCTTGCTCAGGAAGACACAGGGGATTATCCGAAAGAGATTTTAACAAATGGCATTATTAGCGTGCTAATTTTTCTTCCAGACTCTACCAACGGATATTACAGGGGAGCTCGTTTTGATTGGGGAGGTATTATCGGGCAAGTGAATTATAAATCACATACCTATTTCCAGGAATGGAAAGGATACAATGAGACATTAAATTATGGTATAAGGGATGTTCACAAAGGGACAGGCACTTGCGAAGAGTTCAGAATACCACTTGGGTATGACAATCCTGATACTGGTAATAAATTTCTAAAAATCGGGGTCGGAATTCTGGAAAAAAAAGAAGACCCTTATTTCTTCTACACAAAATATAATATTCTTGATTTAGGAAGATGGGAAGTGACAAAAGGAGAAAATTGGATGCAGTTTATCCATACCATAAAAACTGATTTTGGATATGCTTATACATACACAAAGAGAATTGGACTAATCGTAGGTAAACCAATGCTCAAAGTCACTCATGTACTTGAAAACAAAGGGGATAAAAAAATTATAAGCAATACCTATTGCCATAATTTCATCAGGCTGGATAATGTAGAGGTTGGGGAAGGCTATTATGCAGAATTTCCAGTTATAGTGAAACCAGAAAGTAAATTTCATGATGCGGCCCTATTTAGTGTCACTAAGAAAACGCATCTCTCGTTTTTGCAATATAATTATTTTAATATTTTATTGCACTCTTAATTTTCTGATTTCTGATGGATTTCGAACTAACTTTTAGCTTTTCCATTTCTGAACCAAAAATAATGAG
>JAJRQT010000127.1 GCA_024280115.1 Bacteroidota bacterium
CTGCTACCACGGGACAGGTGTGCTTGAAATCCGGAAATAATAAGAAAAACCACAAAAAAACCGCCCGCGGAGCATAAAGACTAGCCTGTAACCCCGTTATATGAAATTATAAAATAAATCAGGCCTTACGCAGAGGTCTCATATTAGTTATAATGACTTGATATTGAACTAATAAAATATTTTATAGAACTGAGATAAAGAAATGAATATTGAAAATTGTCGGGTTTGCTCTTCTACCCACCTTGAGGATTGTATTGATTTAGGGCAACAGCCTTGGTGTAATGATTTCGTTCTTGAAGATCAGGTGGGAAAGGAATCTCGCTATCCTCTGATGTGTACATTCTGTCACGATTGTTCCACATTGCAAGTTAAATACACCGTGCCAAAAGAAATTATGTATGCGGACCATACCTATTTATCCGGCTCAACGAAAACGATGGTTCGTCATTTTCAAACAGTGAGTGATTTTGTATGTGAAGAGTTGGTTGATGGTAAAGGCTTGGTCGTTGATATTGGTAGTAATGATGGAACACTTCTATCAACATACCAGAATAATGGCATGGATGTATATGGCGTCGAGGCGTGTGCTAAAACGGCCGCCATTGCCAATGAGAATGGCATTAAGACTGCAGTTAATTACTTTGATTATGATTGCGCGGACAGAATAGCCCAATCAAAGGGGAAGGCTAAAGTTATTTCGGCTGCAAATGTATTTTACCATGTTGAAGAATTACATAGTATCGTCAGAGGGATAACCCATCTACTAGACGATGACGGTGTATTTGTCGTGCAAGCATCATACCTTCCTAACCTACTAAAATCAAAAGCCTTTGATATTATGTATCATGAACATCTTCTTTATTATCGGCTGGAAAACCTTAATCATCTTTTGAGCCTTCATGGATTAGAGGTTTTTGATGTTTCTGAGGCAGAAGTACATGGGGGGTCTATCGTTGTTTATGCCGGTCATCAGGGCGTACGCCCTGTCAGCGATAAAGTTACTGAGATGATTGCCGTAGAGCGTGCCGAGGGTTATCATGAAATTGGCGTGTACAAAAAATTTAATGAGAATATTCAAAACCTCCGAGCAAATCTTCAGGACTTGTTAAAGAAAGTGAAAAGCGAAGGTAAAACGATTTATGCTTATGGTGCTCCTGCTAAAGGTACTGTGATGCTAAATTATTGTGGATTAGATTCGGAGACAATTGACTATGCTGTAGAGGTTAATAGCTTAAAATTTAATCATTATATTCCTTGCACGGGCATTAAAATTCTTGACGAAAAAACTGTTGAGGAACCTGATTATTATCTTCTGTTGTCTTGGAACTTTGTTGATGAATTCTGCCGTTCGGAGGCTTTTCAGTCAGGGAAGCGTAAATTCATAATTCCGTTACCTGAACCAAAGGTTATTTCAGCTTAATATTGCAATTTTGTCCCGGGCATAATTAATTTTATGTATGTTCATTTTGGCTCATAGCGAAAGATAGTCACCTAATGCGAACACATACGTCAAGGGCTGTGAGGTATATCTCACCTCGTTCTAAGGAGAAGAGAATGATAAATGGGTAAATCAATTTGGTATTTGCACCATTATGCTGGCGGACCTGGCATCGGAAGGCTTTTCCGGCCCTATAATATGTCCAAAGCCTGGCAGGCTGAGGGCCATGACCCTGTGGTTATATCAGCGCGTTATAATCACATGCAGGATAAAAGTGCACAGATTAATCCGGAATTAGAAGTTGATGGGGTGCCCTATGTGTTTCTGGAAGCCCCCCAATATGAAAAAAACGGACTAGGCCGATTAAGAAATTTAATTACCTACAGCATGAATTTGATTTTTAGTTCAAGAATGAAAAAACTGAAAAAACCTGATATAATTATTGCTTCTTCACCGCACCCTTTGTTAATTTTGCCAGCCCGACGGTTAGCTAAAATTCATAATGCAAAGTTATTTTTTGAAGTCAGAGATATATGGCCTTTGAGTATCACTGAATTAACAGACATGAAGAAAAAACATCCTTTAATAAGGCTATTTAGTTGGGTAGAGCGATATGCTTATCGGGTGAGTGATCAAGTCATCTCCTTATTTCCCTACGCAAAAACACATATGGTAGAGCGGGGACTAAAGGAAGATAAATTTAACTTTATTCCCAACGGCATTCAGATTGATACAGAAGAATGTTCTTCCAGTGACTTTAAGTTACCCATATATAATTTTGTTGATCAGCTTAGGAGTGATGGAAAGTTTGTTGTCGCCTATACAGGGGCTTTTGGAGAGCCAAATGCGATGGAACAATTAATGGATGCCACAAAGATTATGATGTCTACTGACGAGTCGGTACATTTTGTTCTGGTAGGTGAAGGTCGTTTAAAAGCAGGTTATCAGAAATTTGCAAACGCAAATAAGTTGGAGAATGTCACATTTTTTGATTCAATTCCCAAGAACGGGGTCTTGCAATTACTAAAAAAAGTTGATGCGGGCTTTATCGGCTGGAATGATAAAAAACTTTATAGTTATGGCATAAGTTCTAACAAACTGTATGATTATATGCTAACAAAATTGCCTATTATCTGCGCTGTAAATACACCACTTGATCCCGTTGCTGTTTCTGGTTGTGGCCTTTCGGTGAAACCTAATCAGCCAGCCGATATTGTAAAAGCGATCATTGAGCTTAAAAATAAACCATCTGACGAACGGGCTCAAATGGGTATATTAGGCCGACAATATGTGATTGATAATCATGATTATGTAGTATTGGCAAAAAAATATAGTGAATTATTCTAGAATGATTGTCGGTTGAATTAATCGGTTGTTTAGAAATAAAATATTATATACTGCCTCGCAGGCACTCGAAGTGAGTTGGCAAAATTTCTTGTTGGATAAATGAAGATGGTGACAACAACTACCCTCAAATTTTTAGCCAGCTTGATTATTATCACAGCCATGATGCCTGCATGGCAATATAACGTTGGTATTCGGCTAATTGCTTATAATCTATTGGGGGTATTATTTATTGCCTGTACCATATTTTATCATTTAGTGAATGTAAAATTTACGTTGAAAATGGCGAAGCCGGTTAAACAACTTCTCATCCTTCTTACTGTTTTTTATTGCGTGAAGCTATTTAGTATAATAGGTCTATATACATATTTCAGTCAGCATCCGCAGCTCATAGATGAAGCCATAATTCAGTTTCTTCTTGGTATTGTCATGGAACTATACACTCTGGTGCTTTTCATTTGTCTGGCTTCTTTGTTTTGTAGGTTATCGCAAAAGGGACGTCATGATCTGATACTTGTATTTGTTTTTTCTATTTTTTGTTCCTGTCTTTATCAATATCTTTCTCTGTATTATCTTTTGAACAAGGGGATTGATCTGGATTCCATCATATGGCCTTTTCTTTCTTACGGCTTACAAGAGAACTATACCACGCTTGCAACTCAGGCTATTGGTAACACAGATGAGATGTTCTTCCGAGCGGGTGGTTTCGCAATAAACCCTAATGCTCTTGCTGCACAATTAGTGACCATAACACCGTTCCTGATATTGCATGCCATTTACCGTAATAAAAAATTCCTTTTTTTAACCGTGATTGTAATCGTTTCAATGATCTTTACAATGAGCCGGTCTGGCCTGTTGGCTTTGGGAATAGGGTTGGTGCTTTTGTGTTTTATGGAATATAAGGCGTTGCTAAAAAAATTTAAAATCCCCATTATTTTATTGTCTGTTACTTTAGTGGGGCTTGCTATCGTCTTTGGCGAGTTTTTTATCGATATCATTGCTGTCAGGTTTTCTGGTGGTGCCGGACACCGGAATAGTTTAAATGGCATTTCGTTCGAGATTTGGTCCCAGAGCCCTCTTTTTGGAACGGGTTACAATGCCTCTTCGGCGGCAGTTCTGAGTTATACCGAACTGATTGGAGAAACAGGTACAAACCTACATAATTTTTGGTTAATCAAAGCCGTGGAATTAGGTGTGTTTGGGCTTATGACATATATTTTTCTACATGTTTATATCATATATGCCGTAAGCCGGGACTTAAATGTTTACGCTAAATCATTCATTTGTTCGATAGTGGGATTAACCGTTGCCGGTCTGTTTAATAATGCTATGAGCGGGTTTCCACTACAGTTATTTGTACTTCTGTTCTTCTGCACTTCTATTCTCTTTAAGCAGGGTATTTATAGAAGCAATATACTACTATTTCAAGATAATAAAAGCTGAATTATTCATTTCCGTTAACTCAGAATAATCTGCTAAAAAATGGAGAGTTCTGCGGAATTTAGCATGTAGAAGGGTAATTTTGAGTGCTTTAATGATTATAATTAGCGCCGCGGAAATACTCTTGTTTTCCTCTTATTTTCATACTAAAAGAATGTTGATTTATATTGAAAACAGGTCATTATAGGGAAAGCTTTTTGTTGAGACTACCCATTTGAAGTGAAAGTTGTTTTTGAGGAAAATCAGGAGCCTATGGTAGAGCGTCCACCTAAACCATAACTAGAAAAATCTCTGTATGCAAAGTAACAAAACAGGCCAAGTTTATTTGATTGCGGAAATCGGTGTAAATCATGGTGGTGATGTCGCCGTTGCCAAGAAAATGATTGCTGCGGCAAAACAAGCGGGGGCAGATGCTGTAAAATTCCAAACATTTACAGCGGCGGCACTAGTGAGTCCTGACACGGCTAAAGTCAAGTATCAGGAAACGACAACTGATCGTGGTGAAAGTCATTTCCAAATGATTAAGTCGTTAGAGTTTAAACGCGAAGACCATCTTCCAGTGATTGATTTCTGTAAGGAGCTGAATATTGATTTTATCTCGACGCCTTATGACGTGGACAGTGCGAGATTCCTCCACGAGCTCGGTGTTGAAATCTTTAAAACTGCGTCTGCAGATATTGTTGATATATTTCTGCATAAATTTTTAGCAAGCACGGGAAAGAAAGTGATTATCTCCACTGGTATGGCGACTATGGGGGAAATTGAAAATATTCTTTCTTATTATGAGGACAATAGTAAAGTTACTCTTTTGCATTGTGTCTCAAACTATCCTTGTGCCTATGAGAGTTTAAACTTAAGTGTGATGAATACTCTTGCACAAACTTTTCAGGTTCCCGTGGGTTATTCGGATCATGCGGTGGGGCCTTATCCAGCAGTGATGTCTGTCGTACTTGGTGCGACAATTGTTGAGAAACATTTCACTCTGAATAAAGAAATGGAGGGCCCCGACCATAAAGCATCAAGTACGCCGGAAGAATTTCAACAATTGGTGAGCGCAATAAGAATTGCCGAGCGAAGTCTGGGGAATCCTGTAAAAAAAGTACAAGACGAAGAAAAGCAGATGAGGAAAGTATCTCGTAAGAGTTTGTTTCTCAAAGATAATGTCATTCAAGGTCATGTACTTACGGAATCTGATTTCTCGCTTAAAAGACCTGGTGATGGCATTTATTCAACCTATATATCATCTGTTGTAGGAAAGAAAGCCACTTGCAATCTTGTTGAGGGTGAGATGTTGAAGCTAGGGGATTTTGGTGATTGATTTAAAATATTCAATGATAGTCTTGGAAGTGTAAGGCGGAATGATATGATCTACATTTCTACTGGTGGTTTTGGTCAATTGCCTTTTTACAAAACCGTTGAAAATCTTTCTGCAGGAGGATTGGCTTCCTTTGAGTTGTCAGGTGGTCAGTTCTGTGATGATATTGAAAGCTATCTTAGAGATGTTGCCGTTAAACATAATATCACACTACATAATTATTTCCCACCAGCCCAAATCCCATTTGTTTTTAACTTGGCTTCGTTAGATGCTGAAATTGCCGAAAGAAGTCTCCTTCATGCCAAGCATGTAATAGACCTTTCTTCGATGATTAGAGCTAATTATTATAGTTTTCATGCCGGGTATTTAATTGATCCCAAAGTAGATGAATTGGGCAGGAAAATAAAAAATAGAGAACTAAACGATAGAGATAAAAGTCTACATTTATTTATTGAAAGAGTGAATGAGTTGTCTGCATATGCGCAGACGAAGAAGGTTCGGCTTCTTATCGAAAACAATGTTCTGTCTTATGAAAATTATATGCAGTTCAAGAATAACCCTCTTTTGATGGTTGATCAGCCTGAAACGGAATCAATTATGAGACAAACGAATGATAATGTTGGTTTGTTGATTGATGTTGCCCACCTTAAGGTCTCTGCCACCACTCTTGGTTTTTCGAAAGAAAAGTATCTTTCTGATTTTTTTGATACGGCCGAAGCTTATCATTTTAGTGATAATCAGGGGCTGGAAGATAGTAATCATCCTGTGGATGAAGTCGCGTGGTTTTGGTCTCTGGTTAATCCAAATTTGGATTATTATTCTTTGGAAATATATAATGCCAGTGTGGATTTGTTAACTCAACAATATAACTTAACGAAAGAAATAATTGAAAAATATGCCAGTCAAAGTTGAAGACTTATGCATTGAAAGTTGTCAGTCTATACTTGATGCATTTTTATTATTGGATAAAAATGCACAAGGTGTGCTTTTTGTTGTTGAAGCTGGCCAATTCTTGGGAACCTTAACCGATGGAGATCTACGCAGAGCCATGATTAATGGAGCCACCCGCGAGGATGGCATTCGCGATTTCTGTATGATGGATGCTCTTAGTTTATCAGTTGATGCTTCAGATGCCGATATTCAGGCGCACCTATCGGGCAAAATTAAAATTATTCCACTTCTGGACACACAAAAACGTGTCGTTGATTATGCCTCGATTCTCCGATTAAGGCGAATCCCCTTGATGGAGCCATTACTTGGCGGCAATGAACTGGAATATGTGTCGGACTGCCTCAGAACCAACTGGATATCCTCTCAGGGAGCATATGTTACCAGATTTGAGAAGATGTTAGCTGAATATTGTGGTGTTGAGTATTGTGTCGCAACCAGTAACGGTACTGTTTCGTTGCATCTTGCATTGGTCGTTTTGGGCATTGGGCCCGGTGACGAAGTGATCGTACCAGACCTGACCTTCGCGGCATCTGTCAATGCAATCCTCCATTCCGGAGCCAAACCAGTGTTGGTAGATATTGAAAAAACAACCTGGAACCTGAGCCCTGCAAAAGTGAGGGCCGCAATTACACCAAAAACAAAGGCCATTATGCCTGTGCACCTGTACGGTAATCCTTGCGAGATGGCGGAAATATTAAAGATTTCAGAAGAGCATGACTTAAAGGTTATAGAGGATAGTGCGGAGGCATTAGGTGCTCACATAGATGGAAAGTTAGCAGGAAGCTTTGGAGATGCATCGGCTTTTTCCTTTTTTGGTAACAAAGTTATAACTTGCGGAGAAGGCGGCGCGATATTGTTCCGCAAAAAAGAGGATTATGAGTTAGCCCTTCAGTTGCGTGACCATGGAATGGTGAAGGGAAAGAGATACTGGCACGAGAAAGTGGGATATAATTATCGTCTCACCAATATGCAAGCCGCAGTTGGTTGTGCGCAGTTAGAGCAAATAAAAAGTTTCAGAATTCGGCGTAAGAAAATATTTCAACAGTATAACGAACTCTTGTTACCCTCGGGTTTTTTTGATGAACAGGAATTATTGCCAGGTTACGAAGGTAGTTATTGGTTGTATACGTTGTGTGTAAAAGAAAAGTTTGGCTTACAAAGAGATCATCTAATAACGGACTTGCTTAAAATGGGTGTTGATACACGACCGGTGTTCTATCCCATGAGTGATATGCCAGCTTTTGTCGATGTAGCGAGGTCTGAGAAACTAGAAATATCAAGAAACATCTCTTATCGGGGGATAAGTCTGCCCTCATCAATTACGCTATCCCCAAATGATATAAAATGGGTCTGTGAATGTGTCTTGGGTGTTTTAAATAAAAGAATTACCTTGTAGGTGATAAGGATGGCTTGAAGGCATATTTAGATATTGTAAAGTTCTAGCAAAATATATTTTATGTGTAATAGTTCTGACTTGATCTGACAGTTACCGATTTTTCAGCTGGTGGCTGTCAGGTTAAATCTGGTCTACAAATTTGTCCTTCCAGATTTCTTTTCCCTCGAGCAGCGTCTGCATGGGCGTTCTGCCTTTACATC
>JAJRQT010000128.1 GCA_024280115.1 Bacteroidota bacterium
GATAAATTTGTATTAAACTGGTCTGACCTGGCCATTTGGTTGCTCCTCTGGATTCCCTTTGACCTTCGCTGGTACACTGATATGCAAGCAAACCTCGACTATACCTGGTGGTCGGTAACGATTTCTGTTATTGCTATCATCGGTTGGTATGGTTACAGGCGAGCTGATATAGGTTATAGGCTTGTGCCGAATTTCAAAGATGTGTATATTGCCTTACTCGCGCTGATATTGATCATGGCCATGGTTATTCCTCCCGGGCTTGCTACAGGTTTTTTGTCCTTTTCTATTCCTGATTCGTATGATATCCCTAAGCTGGCCGCCCATTTTACTGGACTTTTCCTGACTATGGCATTGCCAGAAGAATTATTTTTTAGGGGTATCCTGCTCAGGGGACTTGAAAAAGTATTTTCCAAAAGATGGATCCCCATGCTAATATCCTCCCTGGCTTTTGGACTGATGCATTGGAACAATATGAATGATTTATCCATGCAAATTACCTATGTATCCCTGGCAACATTGGCTGGGCTGGGTTATGGCTGGGCATACAGAAAGAGCGGAAACAATTTACTTGCCGCCATACTCGCGCACACACTTGTTGACTGGGTATGGAAATTATTGCTTGCCAGTTGAGCATAAAACACCATGGTTCGGTACAAATAGAAATTAAACTATGCGTATAAAATTCAAAAATCATTTTACAGCCATCATATTTTTGGCTATAATATTTGAAACCATATTTTCAAATAATAGTACAGCCCAATCTACCAATTCCACGGAGGTAGAATGGAAGAAAAAATATGATTATTCGCAAACAAAGGAAAAATTTACAGAGCCTCCGCTATTCTATGCCCCGCATACATTTTGGTTTTGGGACACCAAGCTTGATCCAGCCAAAACCGCTTCAATGGCTGAGGAAATGACCAAACAAAGGTTAAATCCCGGTTATGTGCACCCGCGTCACAGTGAAGCTCCCGCCACCGCATTTCCAGCGCTTCCAAGGGAGGAGTGGCTTTCTCCTCTCTGGTTTCAGAGTTTTGAGTCGGCAGCAAAAGAAGCCGGTAAAGCCGGAATGACACTGGGTTATTGCGATGAGTATTGGTGGCCCAGCGCCCGGGCAGATGGGAGGGTGCTGGAGCAGGCGCCGGAGTTGGAAGCTCAATCACTTGTGTGGAATCGAAAAATACACGAAGGAGGGAATACAATAGAATTGCCTGAATCTAAAGTGACCGTTGCCGCGAAATTATCAGATGACGAACTGCTGAATTCTAATACACTAAAGATCATTGGTGAAGGCGATGCATTTCAGTGGAAAGCACCAGAAGGTAGCTGGGCGGTTTATTCATATAATTTGGAAAAATCGAAAGTTGACGTTGGGAAAGTGAATTATCTCGACCCGAAATTGATGGATGTTTTTATTCCAATCGCTCATGAGTCTTACCAAAACGCGCTGGGAAAATATATGGGAAATGTGATTCCCGGAGTATTTGTTGACAACGAGGGTGACTTTGGGTTTAAAATGGCCTGGTCAGAGTATCTTGTTGAGCGATATCGTGAAATGAAGGACAGTGACATGCGCAAATATCTTCCGCTTCTCACAGAAAAGGATAGTGACGGATTGTGGGTGAAAGCGCGCTATGACTGGTTCGATGTGGTCTCTGATATTTATTCAACTCAGTTTCTCGGTCGCTTGAACGATTGGCTACTCGATCGCGATATGTATTACATCTCAAATTTGTGGGAAGAATCATTAATGTTGCAAACCCGGGCAGTGGGTGATTTTATGCGGGCACAGCGGGAAGTTACCATGCCGGGCAACGACTGCTTGTTGATGTATTCGCAAAATGTTCATGACTTTAAGGAAACCCAATCGGTGTGTGAATTTGAAGATCGTCCTTTCATGAGCGAACTGATGGGAGTTGCCGGATGGCAGCAGACCCCGACGCAAATGAAAATGACCATAAATGCGGTCACGGCCTGGGGTGTCACACATACCGTTCCGCACGGAATAAACCTAAACAGAAAACTGGAAACCATTCCTTACCCGGCGGATTGGTTTACCGAAAATCCTTATTGGCGTTATCTTCATTTGTGGACTGACTTTGCCCGGCGTGCGTCCTTCGTAAACAGGCAGGGGCAGCTTGCGGCAGATATTCTTCTTTTCAATCCGCTGGAAAGTGTGTGGACTTTATCGGAAGGATATTTTACAAGTCCCACCAGTGATGAATGGGCCGAAAAGGCAATCGAAATCAACAACACTTACTCCGACGCTATGGAGGTCCTTACAAAATCATGGCTCGATTATTTGATTGGGGACAATCATTACCTCGATAAAGCAGCGGTGGTCAAATCAACGGAGGGGATTACAAAATTAGAAATTGGCGCTCACGAATTTTCAGTGCTTGTGTTACCTCCAATGTTTGTGTTGTCACAATCGACATCGAAGAAAATTGTTGAATTCGCTAAAGCCGGAGGTTGGGTCATACTACTCGGTAATCTGCCGGGCGGCTCACCACAAGTGGGGCTGATCGATCCTGTTATTGAGGCTGATATGAAGAAATTATCGAATTTTTCATCGGTAATAGACTTATCTGTTGAGCCTGGGAAAATGGAAATCCTACCGACAAAAATTAAGAAGTTGATTAAACACCAAATTGAAATGATTGCTGGTGACTTGCCACTTTTGATTTCACACCGCAAAATTGATGATAAGAATTTTTATTGGCTTGCCAATAATAGTGGAATAAAGCAGGCAGTTAAACTTTCACTCCGTGATGGAAATGGGTCTGCAGAAATTTGGGGTTGTGAAACCGGCGAGATAATAACGGCACCTTACAGAAAAGACAAAAACAGAAATAATATTGAGCTTGAGTTTGATCAGTACGAGGCCTTCTGGTTAGTTTTTGATCCGTCCGGCAAACCTGAACCGTTTGAAAAAACTAAAACTGATGAACCTGTCGCGATAGAAATAAAAGGGCCCTGGAAGATCAACTATCCTGAAACAAACGGCATTAAGGTAACATCGGCTCGCTCGCTTATTGTTGGCAATCTGAAAATAAATGATGAATACCTGCTTGCTGATTACGATGATTCGGCATGGAGTTATATCAATGTTGTCGGAAATATAAGGTTGGAAGGGAACTGGAAAGCCACCATGTTTTATAATCCGGACCCGGATTCAAAGCGGTTTTATAGATATAAATTTAATCTGTCAAGTGATCCTGTAGGCGCGATTATTAATATCAATGGCGATAATGGCATAAAGCTATGGATTAATGGGACGGCGATAACACCTGGCAAAAATGCCGAAGTGTGGGCAGCTTTTGATAGTCATGATGTGAAATCATTGTTGAAAAAAGGTGAAAATATTATTGCCGTGGAAGAGATGAACAGGGCAGGATATGGATGGATGGTGTTGCAAGGTCTGGTGCTCTCGTCTGATGGCGAGGAATTGGAAATTCTCTCCAATAGTGAATGGAAGGAATCTGACAGCTTACATCCCAATTGGCAAAACTCCGGTTTTGATGACACTTCGTGGGGTGTTCCGGTTGAGGCAAATGTAAAAGTGGCCAGCTTTAATTTCTTACGGATGAGACCTCCGAACAAAATCGTCTTTTCGAAGAGTTCTGTATGGTGGAGAATTGATGTCGTTCCTAATGCAGAATATTTACAGTTGCCGGGTCTTGATAAAAATGCTGAAATATGGATTGATGGTAAAAAAGTCAGCATCGACAATGAGAAAGTAATTATTCCGAAAAATTCCAGGATGATAATTGTGAAAAATGGCGAGGATGCCAGCGGGCTGACTGCACCGGCAACCTTTTATTGCAATGGCTGGAGCGAGACAGGCCTTGTGTCCTGGCTCGATATGGGCTTACGGAGATATACAGGATTTATCGATTACGAAAATACCTTCGATCTTCCCTCAGGCAGCTCATCCATTACTATTGACCTTGGCGATGTCAGCTATATGGCAGAGCTATGGTTGAACGATGAAAAAGTTGGCGAGCGAATATGGCCGCCCTATGTATTTAATACGAAATCGTTGCAAGAAGGGAAAAATAAAATCCGGGTGCGTATTGGCAACCTGATGGTAAATGAAATGGGCGGTGAAGATGACCTCGGTAAACTGCGGACCTGGGGCTGGCAAACTCCTCCTGCTTCAAGCTATGAAGCCGGCCTCTTTGGTCCGGTTAAAATTTTATTGGAGTAGCAGGGTTAGGATGATGAATAATTCGATACACATTGCCTTTTTATTAATAATGACTTTCGCCTTACAGGCCCAGTCGCCTGAAACGATTGATTTTTCAAAAAAATGGCATAGCTCAAAGTTGGTATTCCCTTGATTTCGATGATGCTCACTGGGCTATTATTGATGCAGGAAAGCGTTGGGAAGATCAGGGTTATCCGGATTTGGACTCCCTGGCCTGGTATAGAAAAAATATTGAAATTCCAGCCGACTGGAAAGGGAAAGATGTGTGGATAAAATTTGGCGGGCAAATGATGCCTACAGCTTGTTTATAAATGGGGATAGCGTCGCGTCTTTTTACGATGCAAAAAACAGTCAGGCTCTTGAAACCACATATTCCAACATCACAAAGTATCTGAAATATGGAGAAAGCAACCTTGTTGCTGTACAGGTAGATGATTGGGGCAATAGTGGTGGATTATGGAAATTGCCGGTTGTTAGTACCACGGATGAAAGTGAGATTAACTACCAGTTGAACAAAAAAATCCCCGTCATCGTGATGGGAAATGAGCAACAGCACCTTGATTTCAAATTGCAGGATGGAGGGTTGAAACCGGTAGCAGGGGTACAAAATATACAGGTTTATCGGGCAAGTATTGCCAATCCCGGAACCGGAAATGAAGAGCGGTGGACGTATAATCATCATCATGATCTCGCTGCCTGGAAGGGGCGACTTTACGCGGCTTGGGCAACGACGCCAAAGGATGAGGATATACCGCCATACAGGGTGGTGTATGCCACTTCAAGAGATGGGTTTCGCTGGTCTGAACCGGCAGACCTGTTTCCTGAAAAACTTGCCTGGGCCAGTCGCTATTATTTTTATCTGGCAAGCAACGACAGGATGCTCGCTTTGTGCCCCGGCGTGTTAAACGATACAACAACAAGAAACCCAAATTTGATGGTGCGGGAAATTGCAGCAGATCATAGCCTGGGCGAGGTATTTACACTAATTGGGCCTTCTCCGGATTATCCGGCATCTTACCTCGATTCAAAAGATTCGGACTTCGTAAGCGCTTGCAGGGAAGCCATTAACAATAACCTGCTTTTAGAGCAGGGTGACTATGGTATTTTGTTGGGTGAACGGAAAATGAAATGGCATGCCCTTACACCGAAGTACAAAGGTTTTATCCTTTTGGAAAAGCATTTTGTTTTTATCACCGGCTCGATGGAAAATTAGTGGGGATGTGCAAAATGGCATTTGTGACGATCTCAGAGGATGAAGGCAAAACCTGGTCAAAGCCGGTTAACCCACCTACACTGATCGTTGGAGCTGCTAAAATATGGGGGCAACGAACTTCAGATGGTCGATTTGCTGCCGTCTATAATCCAAGCCGGAGCAAGCGCTACCCTTTGGTGCTTGTTCATGGTGATGATGGCAAGGAGTTCCGGGATATGCGGGTTGTCCATGGAGAATTCCCATATTTACGCTACCCGGGCTTGTACAAAGACATCGGGCCACAGTATGTGGGGTTTGGCAGAATGGGCGGATGATGGAACCTTTGGGGATAATAACGCCCTTTGGTTGCTTTATAGCGTGAATAAGGAGGATATGTGGATATCGCGTGTCGCCCTTCCAATTAAACCTGCTGAAACATTATACCCTTCAGATAATTTTAAAAATATGGTAATAGGGAGTTATGTTCCCGGATGGAATATTTACAGTCCGGACTGGGCGCCTGTGGCTATTGCTGACGATGAGGGGTCAAGCTGTTTGGAGCTGAAAGATGCTGATCCTTTTGATAATGCACATGCTGTCAGATTATTTCCTACCAGTTCAAAAGTGAGGATACAGCAGGAGATTAAAGCTGCTCAGACGGATGCCCACCTTGAAATTGACCTGTGCGATTCTATAGGAGGCAAGCCCATACATATCGCCCTGACAGATAATGGAAGCATTCAAGCTTTTAATGATACAGGTAAAATTATTGTAGGAAAATATTCTGCTGGGGATTATATAACAATCACAATTGACACCGACCTTGAAGCAGGAATTTATACCGTACAAATAAATGACAATGAACCAATCCACCTGGAAATAGCAACGAAAGGAATACAGACAATTGAGCGTCTTTCACTTCGGACGGGCAACTGGCATGGGATGATTGATAATATAGAGATTGATCCGGCATTGGATATTCCTGATGAACAACCATCAATTTTCCATGTAAGAAGTGTATTCATCTCTCCATTGAAATAAGGGTATAAAGGCTGGTATTTAAATTTTATTTTAGGATAGTAAACTAACCAACATGTTGTTTGTGTGTTGACAGGCGCGTTGGCCTGACAAAATAGAGGGGAGCGATGGCAATGCGCGTGGAAGTATTGTTTTGTCTTGATTTTTCTTTGGTTCGTCCCGATTTGTATATCAGGATGAACTACCAGCAAATCACCCTCCTCAAAAATGTATCACCAGCTAAAAATGCAAAAATATGCTTCCCGCGAAGTGATTTACTTTCAGGCTTGTCCCGTAAATATTTAGTATCTAATTTCTGATGTTCATGCATTTTTTGGCAAAAAATCAGTTACAAGTCCATTGACTTACTTTAAATCCATAAAGCTAATTCATGCCCCACGCAATAAATGCGAAGTACACTAAATGTCTCAGGTTTTTTTATTTGAATAATCCACTAATATTTTTCCGACTTCCATCCGCTTACAGATTGTTTATGACCATTGACTGGTGCAATGTATCTTTTCCTGACAAGCTTACCCAATACAATTTTCTAAACCAGACAAGAGGGCATATCATCGCTCGGAAACACGCTTAAGATGGGCTAATTAGGCCCTTTTGCGTGTGCTTATTATCCATCAATTATTCAATTTTGTAAGTGCAGTAGGCCTGGATGAGGAGATGATAAGATGAAATGTGAAATATCAAGAGGATCAAAAGAGGCAGGCAAAGTTATGACCCTCTGGATCTAAACTGAAATTCAAGCTAACGTTTTTAATGGTGGTATTTTTTTATAAAAACTTGTTTTATGATAAGTCATAGCTATTATAACTAATATTTTTCTTTCGTTTCATTAAAAACTTACCTTTATTGCATTTAGATGGTTTTGAGCGGAGAATTTTGATTTAGCAGTTTTTATTAATTATGCAAAGATAACTCTATTCTACAATGTCAAATAGAAATGAAATTCAAAATTGGATTTTGAAAATTTCACGAGAAGATGATCAGCGTTCTTTCAGATATCTATTTGATTATTACTATCCTAAATTAATAAACTATTCCAGGTATTTACTTGAATCAAAATCTGGTGCAGATGAAGTGATTTCAAATGTTTTTATTGGGATATGGAATAACAGATCACATATGGATAAGATTGAGAAATTTGATTCCTATGTTTTCAGAGCTATTAAAAATAAGTGCCTTAGTTATTTGAGGGATATGCATCGACTACAGTTTGAAGAATTAAATATTGGAGATTCAAAATTGATTAAATCAGTCCGCTCTCCGGAAAGTGATCTTATTAATGATGAATTGCGCGATGAAATTCTAGGTGCATTAGATAATTTGCCACCACGTTGCAGATTGGTATTTGAACTCATTAAACAGGATGGATTCAAATATAAGGAAGTTGCCGAGTTATTGGATGTTTCTGTCAATACAATTGAAAACCAAATGGGTAAAGCCATGGCCAAATTGCGAAGTAAACTGAAACATCAATCCTTTTCAATGAAATTAAAGAAGACCAAAACAGGATAAATTGCATCACTATTGAACTTGCTATACATTTATACGATTGAGTGAATTGTATGAATCAAATTGTCACATAAAAAGTGAGTTTACTAGAAAAATACCGTGACTGACTCAATATAAATAATCACTTGTTATTTACGTTTAACAGCCTTGTTATAACTGTTTTTATTTTTAAAAAAGTGAAGTAGTAGGATTTTATTCAGCATTGTGATCATTAGAATCGTTTCCGGAATTTCTTTTCCAAATCAATTCCTGAAAAATAATTCAATAAAATCAAGATCCTAATAGTGGAAATTTCTCTAAAACGAGTCATTAAAGTAATAGGGTTACCCATTTAAGTCTCAAACGCTTGTTAACCAGGTAATTAATTTGTATCTTATAGAAAAGATATTGCATATGAAATTACTAAAAGAATTGGACAGAGAAGCCTTCAAAACTA
>JAJRQT010000129.1 GCA_024280115.1 Bacteroidota bacterium
CCAATTGCTTGGCGAGAATCATCCTGTACCAAGGCAGGCAGCATGATTCAAAAATGGAAAGTTAAAAACTGCTATTAGGACAATTTGAGTCGGGCTACCCCTCTCAAATTGATATTAAATCAATGTGCGAAACTTGAGTAAATTAATAAAAACAACCATGGTCTGTGGCTCACAGACCATTTAACAATCAAAATTTTCGGTCTGTGGGCCACAGACCGAGGTACGAAATGTTAAATTTTTCTAAACCCAATTGCCTTGTAATTTAAAAACCTTATACACATATAATGCCAAAAATATCAGTAGTAATGCCAGTCTATAATGGCAAAAAGTATCTTAAAAAATCCATACAATCTGTTTTACAACAAACCGAAGATGATTTTGAATTGCTGATATACGATGATTGCTCCACTGACAATAGCATTGAAATTATAAAATCGTTTAGTGATGATCGGATAAGTTTTTTTTATGGAGGAAAAAACAAAGGCATTTTTTATGGCATTAACAGGTTGATAAAGGAGAGTAAATCTCCGCTTATACATTTATGGTCCCAAGACGATATGATGTGCAATAATTGTTTGGAAGAATTTTGTGATTTTCATGGTGTACATAAAAATATTGCTTTTAGCTTTTCCGGTAATTATGTTATTGATGAAAATGATCGAGTCATCAGGAAAGTTCAGGACAGTGGGAATTTTAATATAATGGAGCCAAAGGATTCTATCCCTATTTTTTTAATATATGGATGTCTGCCAGGAAATATTTCAAGAGTCGTACTAAACAAGCAGATACTGTTAAAGGAGGGACTATTTCGTGAAGATTTTGCTTTTATTGGTGATTTTGAAATGTGGGTAAGGTTGAGTAGCAAATATAATATTGGCATCATTCGAAAAGCATTACAAAAAATCAGAAATCATCAATTACAAGCTAGTAAAAGAGATGATATGTATATAAAAAAGTTACATGAAACAAGGCAGCTGTATAAAATTCAAGTCGAACAGTTGTTAGCCGATGATGTGAATGCAGGGATTAACGTTATCAATTGGGTGCATTTGCCTCATTTTGCCTTGATATCAGTTAACTTTATAAAAAGCTTGAAATTAAAATGTTTTATTGACTACAGTAAAGCGCTGGCAAAACTTGATAACCTGGGGTTAATATATTTAAGGAGTTTTGTTTTTGTATGTTATAGTTTTTTTGGAATGAGAAAGAAATATTTAAATAGGTATTTCAAGCCTTTTCAGAAACATATTGACATATACGAAAACACGATATAAAGCGAAGAAATAAGAATTTCTCAATAGTTAGAATAATCTGCTAGCTGAATAATATATTTTGATTTAAATTGGTCATCGATAAGTGAATCATTTGTATTAGTTACCTTCTTTTACTAATCCTATTAAAAATTGCCTCGAAGAAATAAAATAGTACTTTTCATTGCCATAGGTATTTATGCGCTTTACCTATTGGGTTACAAGAATTATTGGAACCTGAGTTTAATATTATGGCTGGCGTGTTTTTATAATTTAATTGAAGGTTATGGAAAGAGAATAGTATTTAAGGAATTGTTGATCCTGCTCGCAGTGACAAAAATGTTTTTTGCGCCTGCCTATTTTCATAGTTTACGGATGGAAAATGTGTATCGGGTAATAACTTTTGCCCATTTACCTGAAGAAGACTATTTTGAGTTCGCCTTACCGGCGACAATTTTTTTTGTCATTGGATTACTTATCCCGTTATCAAAGAAGGAGCATTCTTTTGAAGATAAATCATTTATAAAGACATTTTATGGTATCTCAAAATATAGAAAACAAGGATTTGCCCTATTATTAATAGGGGTATTCAGTGATTTTTTATCAAAAATATTTCCTTTTCCCGGGGAAATAGGATTTGTGTTGTATGTTTTTTCAAGCCTAAAATTCGTGGGGGCAGTATACCTGTTACTTTATGGAGAAAAAAATATTTCTTTATTATATATGGGTTACACAATTTTCTTCGGATTTATAAGCGGAATGGCCGGAGCATTTATATGGCCAATGGTCATTTATGGGATGTATTTTTGCCTACCCTCAAGAAAAACATATCTTTTTCAACAAAAATAGCCTTAATAATTCCACTATTATTGTTTATAGCCATCATCCAATCTGTAAAAATGCAATACCGTGACATCACCTGGGAGAGAGATATTGCATCTTTGGAGCGATTTAGTATTTATTTTTCGCTGATTGAAAGTCAATTTCCGATTTCCATGACTTCCCTGAAGGAACCGACAACCATGGCTTTTGAAAGACTTGATCAGGGGTTTCTGACCTATATGGCAATGGAATATGTGCCCTACCAAGAGCCTTTTGCCTATGGGAAAACCATCATTAATAGTTTATTAGGTGCATTTGTCCCTAGGTTTCTATGGAGGGACAAACCGATGGCTGGAGGACGAGAGATGATGTTGAAATATGCAGGGAAGGAATTAATTGGTGCAACAAGCATGAATATTGGACAGTTTGGTGAAGCGTATGTTAATTTTGGGATTTTGGGAGGGGCATTATTTTTATTTGTTTGGGCAATTGTATTGAATTATTTTTTTTCGTGGTTTGATAAAAAATTCTATGTAAACCCGGCTATTTTGATTTGGTTGCCCTTATTCTGGGTCAGGGGATTGAATGGAATTGGGACGGATTTTGGAACAGTTTTCAATACAATAATTAAAACCGGGTTTATCCTTTACTTTATTTCTTACTATTTAAGGAGGTTTAAATAGAGTTGTACGTCAGAAAAATGGTTGATAAACATATTTGGCTGGTACTAGGAATGCATAGATCGGGGACCTCCCTATTGGCATCCTGGTTACACGCATGCGGTTTGGAACTCGGAGGGAATACATTATCAAGAGCATATAATCGAAAAGGAAATTTTGAAAACTATGAAGTGATAAAATATCATAATGAGATACTTAGCAGGAATAATACAAAATGGAATATACCCATTGATAAAAAGATTTTAATTTCAAAACCAAATAAAGAAAAAGTCAGGAAGTTATTGAAACAACAAAATAAAGTCTATTCGGGTATATGGGGCTGGAAAGAACCCAGGACTTGTTTGTTAACATTTTATGGAGTGATTTGATACCAAATGCTAAAGAAATTGTGATATACAGGCATTTTGATCATGTAGTTGACAGTTTAATCAGAAGAGAATATCATCAACAAAAAGTTTTTAAAAGGAGAAATTTCATCCTTAAATTTCTACATATATATGTAATCTTTCCTTTTTTAAAAACTATTTAGCCGATAAATGGCTAAAGGTGTGGATTAGATATAATGAAGAAATAATCATTTATAACAGCGATAAGGATCGAAATGATTTTATTATTTTTTCCCTGGAATCACTTCTAAATAGGGACAATCAGATTTATTCAACTATCTGTAAAAAATTTCACACAAATCATTTGAATTATGTGCCTTTAAAAGAATTTTTTGATCAATCTTTATTAAAGAATATCGATCAAAAATATAATTACAATCCAAAAATCAGGAAATGAGCGGAGTTGGTATTTGATAAATTGCAGAATTTAGAACGAAGTATTTTTTGTATTTATTTAATAAACGACTCGCTAAAAAAACGAATATCATAGAATGACTTTTTACTTTTCCCAGGAACCGCTTATTATATCAATTCCATGGATTTTTTTAAATATAAATTGGGTACTACTACGATATTAGTGATTAATGCGATAATGAGTATTGCATTAATGCTAGAATATAAAGAGGAAAATAGAGATATGAAAGAGAAGTGATGTTTAATGAATAAGAAGCATTCTTAAATCTAATTTGAGGATGTTAAATAAAATAGCAACAGATTAAGGCTTTTTACTGAACTAAATTGCATTTAAACCGGAGTAAAAAATTAATATTATTACAAGGCAAAAGCATTCTTGCATTTTCGCATTTCATCATTCTTACAATCTCGTATTTCCATTAAAATAACAATAGAGCCATAAATTAAATGAGTATTATTTATTTTACCCATATACCTAAAACTGCAGGAAGCTCATTTGCCACTGTATATCTTAAGTCAAATTTTAAAAAGGGGTATTTAAGACCTGAAGGGCTTCGGGAATATATGTTCATGAATGTTCCTTCGATTGCCTGTATTCATGGTCATTTTCCCTATGGAATGCATACATTAAAAATGTGGAGAAAATATCACTATGTGGCATTCTTAAGATCGCCATTGGAAAGAGTAGTCAGTCACTATTTTTTTATTTTGCAAAATTCTTCACACCCTTTTTACGAAAAACATAAAGCATTTAATATAGGAGAAATTTCAAAACTAAGCTATAAGTATAATTACAGTGCATTGCAGAATAATCAGCAAACCAGGTTTATAGCAGGATTTATGGCGGGTTTTTGGAAATCTACCTCTGATGCAAATTTATTGAGGATTGCCAAAAATAATCTTTTAAATAAATATACCTTTGTTGGTTTTCAAGAGAAATATGCTGAATCATGTATTCGTTTTGAAGAATTATTTCAAGTGAAAGCTATTCACGATAATAAAAAATATCAGTCCACCAAAAACAAAAAGAGTATCGATAATAATATGAGAATTGCTATTGAAAACTCAAACCAATTGGATCTAGAATTGTATGACTTTGCAGAAAAGCTATTCTTCCCTAGAGTATTCTAAAACAATTTTTCTCTTAATTTGAGTTATTCCAAAATAGATTGAAGATTAATTATTCTATTGGTTTAATAATTAGGATGGACACGAAATATTATTGATAAAGTTTATCAACAATGATTAACGGTTTGGATATCAAAGCATTTTATAAAACCATTAATCAATCTGGATATGGCAGATTTATTCTATTCATTCTCAAATTTTGCCTGGTTTATTTCTCACTTCATTTTTTCTTTCAGCTTCTTATAGGAGGTTCTGTAAAAGGTGGTTTTTATCTTTCTATTTTGGAAGATATGGATTTAGCCAAAATGTACAGAGATTTTCAATTATATGTCACCGGAGTAATAATGAATTTATTTGGTTATGAATATGGAATAGATGGCAACCGTATTTACATTATTGGTGGTGTGGGAGCTTTACTTGGTTATTCTTGTTATGGGTTTAACGAGATTAGTTTCTATTCAGCTCTTATCATTTCCTATCCAAAAGGGGTCAATATCAAATATAAAATGTTAATATTTGGGGTTTTATTTATTGTCATAAGTAATATTCTTAGAATAGTCTTTGTCACAATAGTATTCAATGAATTTCCAAGGGAGACTCTTTCAAATCTTGATCATCATCTAATCTATAATGTCTGGATTTATTCTTGTATTTTAGCTGGATTCCTGTTTTTTGTTACTCGAAAATAACTGTTTCGACTATATTGCATGACTTGCTTTTGGTATTTCTACGCCACTGTTCGTACTGACAATTAGAACCGCCTTACAGAACAGATTAAGTTTAAATTCTACATTTCTTGTAATATCAATACATTTGAAATAGGCTAAAAAGGAATTCATTTCTGTCTGAATTTCCGGTTTATCCAAACTTTTACTGGCAAAGAAGTCAACTGTTGTAGGCAAATAGTGTATTTGATACTACTATTTTTCAATCTATAGTTTTTCACAATTAATGTGTTGTTGGGTATTTCTACCCGACAAATTACCATGTAGTTGGATATTCTGCTTCACAAGACCGTACATGCTGCCAGGTGGAGACACCTGACAGGACGGGAATGAGTTACGAGTTTTGAGTTGAAAAGAAGTAATGAACAAGAAATAAGAAATAAGAAATAAGGAATAAGAAACCCATAAACCAGAACCCAGGCCCCTGAACCCCTGAACCTATTTCCTCCACCAGTTGTTCGCTTGTTGCGAGTGACGAAAAATTAAAGGTAAAGGTTGAAAGAAATAAAAAATTTCTGGCGTCCGGCTAAATCCCCCTTGGAGAAGGGGGATTGATATTGAATACCAAAGCGGACCCTTCTTTTAAGTATAAAAAAAAGGAGCGCAGGTTTGACCCGCACTCCTTATAAACAGTTGACCTATTTTTCAATTCGAAAAATATATGATGAATTAATCCACAATAACCCTCGCATTTTTATAGCCTTCATAAAAAGAAGGATTAGCAGACTGAAATTGAAGCATCACTTTGTCCAATTTATTATTCAAGACCTCCATAGCGCTTTCGAGCAATTCCTCTACAGCCTTTTTGGCCACATTTGCCTTTGAACGCCTCAATCTTGGTTGTCCGATCTGCTCCCTGAAATCATCAATCGAAGACATAAGATCCGTGACTTGTGCCTCGGTAACACCATAGTCCGCCAATGCAGGAAGTTGAGCAGTGAGCGTGTCAGTAAGGTTTGTCACACGTCCCGGAAGTTCTGCATCTCGAATTTTCAGTATATTGGATTTGGCGAAATGACCATTACTTAGCAAGTCGTGATTCTCAGATACGGATGCATATGCCGATAGCGCTCCGGATAATACAGCTGTCTTAATTGAAATTTGCTCCTTGAGATCGTTTTTGCCAATTGTAATACCCTTGGAAGTCTCACCGGTCGCTTTCATTTGCTCTTTCATACCGAGCACCATGTCATCCAATTTAGCTTTAAAGGTATTCATAATCGGAATTGCCGACCAGGCGGCATTGTTGGCATTGAGATAGTTTTGCGCAGATAGTACCATTTGGTACCTGTTAATGGCTCTTGTATCCATTAGTAAAAAAATTTAAGTTAAACAATAATTAAAAAAAGCGAACATAGGGTAATTAATAGGTGGTGAATGCTGAGATTTAAGAAAAATCTCATTTATGTATTGAAATTTATATTAAAACAAGGTTGAATGACGATTTCTCCAACGTAAATTGTACTTTATCCAGCGTAAATTATAATAATTAAATAGTGAATTGTAATCTCCCTAGTGTAAATTGTAATTTCTTTAGCGTAAATTATCATTTCCTTAGAGTAAGTTGTACTTTATCAAGATTAATTTGTCATTTATCTGATGTAAGTCCATCTTTATCTGTTCCACCAGTCGCTTGCGTATCGCGAATGACGAATATTCGGAATCTAAAAGTAAAAGCTAATGGCTGAAAGACTGTCCACCGATGGCGGTGTAAAGGGTAAAAGGTATAGGGTATAAGCTTTGAGCTTTGAGCCACGAGTGATGCAAGAATCCAGAACCCAGAACCCAAAACCTTGAACCTCTAAACCGTTGAACATATTTCCCCCCACTGGTTTTAACGTCTCGCTGAGACCAAAGTGACACTTATGATTATCAAGACTATTGTTCGGGTTTTCTCATACTTATAGTCCTCGATGTAATCAAGGACTATAGTCAGTTTCACCGACTCAGCAATTATTATAATTGATAATGACCACTCAATAACCAGAGGATAAAAGCTTAAACAAACTTAAAACCAAGGAATTGAAAATTAAAACAACCGATCTCAAAAAATTTAAATCATAACCATTTTCATGAAAGTTAACCTGTTTTTTAGAAAACAAACGTCTGGTTTCAGGAGCATTGAAGAACTCTTTGGAATCGTAATATACGCACTACAAGGTATTCAATGTGAAGTCGTGGAAGTCCCGGAGAAAAAAGTATCTATAGATAAAGTCTTTAAAAATCAAATATTTGCTTTTAAAAACAGGGGAGAGGTAAATCATATCACTGGAGATATCCATTATATAGCATTGGCCACAGGTAGAAAAACAGTACTCACCATCCATGATGCTAATTCTGTACTCACCGGGCCTTGGTATAAAAAATTATTTGTTCAATTGTTTTGGTTTTGGATCCCTGCTTTAATTGTTAAACGCATCACAACGATTTCGGATAAGTCAAGAGATGAGTTGGAAAAGATCATTCCATTCGCCAAAAGAAAGATCAGTGTAATACCCAATCCATATAATCCCAAATTACTTGAAGGAGACCTTGATATGGAAGAAGAAATGGTCACCAATACCTCCAAACCTATCATCTTGCATTTAGGGACAAAGTCAAACAAAAATCTTGAACGTACCATTGAAGCACTGGAGGGGTTGCCCTATAAACTTTATATCATCGGTCAGTTGACAGATCTTCAGGCTGAACTACTGGCCAAACACAAAATTGATTTTCGCTCATATTTCAATTTGCCATATAAAGAAGTGGCTATGCTGTACCATCAGTGCACGGTAGTTTGTTTTGCGTCACTTTACGAAGGATTTGGTATGCCAATCATAGAAGCACAATTGGTGGGTAAGCCGGTGATCACTTCCGATATAGATCCTATGCCGTGGGTTGCCGGAGAAAATGGAGCCTGTTTGGTGGATCCTTGCAATATTTCTTCTATTCGAAATGGAATTACCAAAGTGATTGAGGATCAGGATTATTGTAATAAGCTGGTCGAAAATGGAGCTCAAAATGTCCATCGATTTGATCCAAATAAAATTGCTAAGATGTATGAAGATGTATATCTGGACGTGTTGGGAAAAAAGCTATGAGCTATGAGTTTCGAGTTGAAAGGTAAAAGCTGAAAGGTAAAAAGTATGAGTTATGAGACACGGATAATACAAGAACCAAAAACCAAGTCTTCAACACCAAGTCCCCAGAGTATAGTACCAAGAATCCAGCACCAAAAATTTTGAACCTCTGAACCCTTGAACCCCTAAACCTTCAACCTTCTATCCCATGTACAAAAGAAAAATCCTCATATTATACGATTATTTTGACCCCGCCTATAAAGCCGGTGGACCGATCCGATCGTTGGTCAATTTGGTGAAGCTGATGGAGCGTCAACTTGATATCTATATATTGACTTCCAACCAGGATCATGATGGAGAAGAATTACAAGTTGAGCCGGATCAATGGATTGGATATGGAATATCTTCACAAGTAATGTATTTATCCAAAGAGGGAAGGGGATTTACTTCAATCAAAAAAATCTTATCGAACCTAAAACCAGAAGTCGTTTATCTGAACGGAATTTTCTCCTTATCCTTTGTGGTTTATCCGCTTTGGATTTTGCGGAAATGGGGCAATACAAAAATCATCATTGCACCAAGAGGCATGCTTCAATCCGAGTCATTAGCAATTAAACCAATCAAGAAAAAAGTATATCTAAAATTATTAAAAAGTATTTTTCTTCATGCCAACATTTATTGGCAAATGACGACAAAACAAGAACAAATCGAATTGTTAAGCGTCATAAAGAACCCTAAGCGTATTCATGTAATTGGGAATGTGCCATATTTTCGGCAACATATATTAATCAAGTCGAGAGAAAGAAAGAAAAGGAGTGTACTTGGAACAGTGGCCCTGATTAGCCCAATGAAAAATATACTACTTATATTAAAAGCACTTGCAAACATAACTTATGAATTGGAGTACCAGTTGTATGGTCCTGTAAAAGATCAGCTTTACTGGAGCGATTGCCAAAAGCTAATTGACAGACTTCCACAAAATATTCAAATCAGTTATAAGGGTGAAGTAAATCCTGCGATGGTAGGGGAAGTAATTAGTGGATTTGATTTTTATATCCAGCCGAGTAAAAGCGAGAATTTTGGGCATTCGATATTTGAAGCTTTCAACCAGGGAATTCCAGTAATAATCAGTGACCAGACTCTGTGGAAAGGATTAAAATTGCAAAAGGCCGGGTGGGATGTTAATTTGAACAATCCTAAAGCTTTGGAAAAGGCTATTCTTGAAGCCATCAATATTGATGATGAAACCTATGCTGAATATCGCAAAGGAGCCAGAAGAGTCGCGGAAAAATATATGAGGGAAAATGATTTTAAGAATGATTATCTGAAACTTTTCGGTAAAGATTGAGCAGCAAGTTTTGAGCTAAAGGTCGAAAGATCAAAGCTTTATATTGACTTGTGACCAACAAGGGTATGAATAAGGCATAGTACGGGCGCAATTGTATTGCGCCCGTTTTGATTTCAGACACTTGTGTTGTCAAATCCGCTCCTGCTCAGTTATTCTATTAATCCCGTGATATTATAAGGTATAATTGATTATAGGTTTTTGACGTAGTATTCAAAAAATTGAATACCTCTAAAAGTTGCTAATCATATTTCGTTTTCATTACGCCATTTCTATAATTCCTTGATTATCAATAACATATTATTTTAACTATTGCCAATTGGACATACCTATCCCATCTAACCTTACTACTTGTTCATATCTAAACAGGTTATAGGTTAAATTAACCATCGTCACAAAACCGCTGGCTCGCTTTAGACCTATGGAACGCACGTATAATTTATTCATACTTTGTTCCATAAAACCAAATACATGTTCTACCCTGACCCTGGTTTTTGACTTTTCTTTATTAGATGCTATTTGCTCTTCTGTTAAGGGTTTGCCCTTATACCCTTTTTCATGGATTTTATTTTTGACTTTATATTTTTTGATTGTGGTTTCTTGCTTCTCTCCTGTATAGGCACTATCTGCCCATAAATCCTGATCTTCATCTTTTTCATCTAATAAATCATCTAATGCTTGTGAATCATGGACAGAAGCATCAGTAGTTTTACCTTTCTCAATAAATTTATGCTTGTTGTCTACTTTTGCATGATTTTTATATCCAAAGTGAGTTTCTTTATTTTTTTTAGTCCGCTTGGCATCCACATCTTTTTGGCGTTTCTTATTGGGATTTTCATCCCACGATTCAGGAACCTGACCTTCTTTTATCTGTTGGTTTTCTTCCCTTTTGTTGCGTTGGCGTGGTGCTTCTACAAAACTGGCATCAATGATCTTATCTTCATGGGCTATTAGGCCATATTTTTCAAGAAGATCGCCAAATAACTCAAATAGTTCCTTGTCAAGATTTTTATTGATCAACCTGTCCCTAAAATCCCAAATTGTCTTTTCATCTGGAACACGGTCATTGAGTGATATCTCCAGAAAACGACAAAAGGTAAGCCTGTCCAAAATTTGATATTCAATTTGTTCATCGCTCAAATTGTAATAGCGCTGAAGAACCAAAATTTTAAACATCAATAGCGGATCATATGGTTTTGGCCCTGCATTGACCATTCTGATGGTATTGAGTACTTTTTCTGCCGTTTAACGAAAATATTCCCAATCTACCACTTGGTTTAGTCGCTCTAGTGGATCTCCTTGTTTGCTCAACTTTCTGAGCCTAAAATCTTCTGGAAACAGGCTATTTAAGCCTGTTGGTTTGTATGTTTGTGCCATCTAATAAATTTCGACTCTAAGATAACACATCTGACTGGATTTCAATAAGTTAATTTTAGATATCCCCTATAATTTAACAAAATTCATATTTCATAATGATTTCATAAATCGACTTTGAAAATATCAATTCATGCAGGTGGATGATCTATTTTTTAATTATGTTTATACTTCCTTAATAAAAACAAAATTATGAACAGACGATCCTTTATTGAAAAAACTTCACTGAGCTCAGCAGCATTGATTTCTACATTTAATATCCCTTCCATCGCGAAAGATAAAAAGATGAAAATTGGCCTGATTGGTTGCGGCTGGTATGGAATGGTCATTACAACTGCAGCCCTAAAAGTGGGTGGTGTAGAAGTGATTGGTATTTGTGATATTGACTCAGATCACCTGAGAAATAGTGCTGATGAATTGGAAAAACTCCAGGGAAGCCGACCTAAAGAATTTAAAGATTACCAGGATCTTCTCGATCAAAAAGGCCTCGAAACATTATTCATCGGCACACCGCCGCATTGGCATGCCTTGCAGTTCATCGCCGCCTGTGAAAAAGGATTGGATATTTATTGTGAAAAACCATTGGCCTATGATGTGAAAGAAGGATTGGCTATGATGAAAGCTGCCAAAAAGGTCGGAAATATCGTACAAATAGGATTTCAAAGACGGCAAAGTGAGGCATTCAAAAAAACAAAGGAATTGATAGAAAACGGTAAAGCAGGAAAAATTCACCAGATCGGAGCACAAATACATTATAATCCGAATATCATAGATACAAGTATTCAATCCCCTCCACCGGCTCTGGATTGGGAAGCATGGTGTGGACCTGCACCCAAACTTGATTACCGACCGAGCATAGGACATAAAGCATGGAGACTGGAAAAAGAATACGGCAACGGACACCTGGTGGATTGGGGAATTCATCATATAGATATAATCCGTAGTATTATGGGTTTTGGCATGCCTACAGCATTCCAATCAAATGGAGGGATTAATGAACTAAATGGGAAAATCACCACTCCGGACACCTTGAATGCCACGATGTATTTTGATAATGCACCGGTGATTTGGCAGCATCGATTGTGGGGGACGGGAGGTTTAGATAAATCATACAATAATGGCATTTTCTTCTACGGTGAAAAAGCAACTATTTTTGCCGCGGATAGAAAAATAGTGATTATGCCAAACGGAAAAGACCAACAACAAGAGGTGCTCAACATCCCTACCGAGGGGATGCAGGAAAAGCACATTGCCAATTTTCTGAATGCTGTTAAGAGTAAAGATGAGAACCTGATAAACTGCACGATAGAAGACGCTTTTCAATCCACCTCAACGGTACAATTGGCAATGATTTCATATTATACGGGTTCCGAGGTAAAGTGGGATATGGAGAGAAAAGCTATTTTGGATAATTCTGAAGCTTCAAAATTGCTTTCAAGACCATACCGGGGAAAATACGAACGGCCTGTTTAGGATTTATTACCACCAGTTGTAGAGAAAGGTAAACCAAGTATTAATGAAAACAGAAAAACAGAAAATGCTCACTGGTGAGCTGTATGATGCTTCCGATCCGCAACTTTCGGCAGAGAGGAGCAGCGCACGAGTGTTGTGTAAAAAGTACAATGATTCTACCGATGATCAGGAATTGTTACGGAAAGAGATACTGCAAGAATTAATAGGCGGTTACAGCGAAGGATTATCTATTGAACCACCCTTTTTTTGTGATTATGGCAGTAATATCTCAGTCGGAGAAAAGGTGTATTTTAATTTAAATTGCGTGATTCTGGATGTGAATATGGTGACCATTGGCAGTAATGTTCTTTTTGGCCCGAATGTACAAATTTATCCAGCCACACATCCTATGGATTACAAAATCAGGGCTGAATGGCTAGAGTTGGGTAAACCAATTACTATAGGTTCGGATGTCTGGGTTGGGGGAGGAGTGATCATTTGCCCGGGTGTAAAGATTGGTGACAGATCGGTTATTGGAGCGGGAAGCGTAGTGACCAGGGATATACCTGATGATGTTTTTGCCGCCGGAAATCCTTGCAAGGTCATCAAAACTCTAACGCAGGAGGAATAAACGAATATTGTTCCCGGTTGCCAGTTGCAGTTGGCAAGGGGCAGTTGGCAGTGGCAGCCGCCAGCACCCAGTATCCAGCTTCAAGAATTTACTGAATACTGAAAATTCATCAACCTGATCATCCTTTTAAATTCGTCATGAATTTCTGCAACAATTATTATGTTATCACCGGTCACTGGATGTGTGAAGCTTAGCTCCTTTGCATGTAGCATCATTGTCATTAACCCAAATTTCTCTTTGAACAGCTTATTTTGTTTGTTGCAACCGTGGGGCCTATCACCTATGATTGGGTGGTGAATATGATCTAAATGTTTTCTGATCTGGTGGTGCCTTCCTGTAAGAGGAATTAATTCCAGCAAAGCATACCTGGAGGTTTTATGCTTTCCAAATGGAATTTCCAATTCAGTCAGCTCTAACGTTTTGTAATTGGTAGTGGCATCCTGCATTTTGCCATTTTCTTTTTTCAATGGATAATCTACAATGCCATTTTCTTCGGTATATCCACGTACGATTGCTAAATACTTTTTATGAATTTTCTTTTCCGCAAAGGCCTTTTGCATAGTTTTATGGATATCTTCATTTAATCCAAACAACAAAACCCCACCGGTTTTACGGTCAATCCGGTGCATTGGAAATACACGTTTTCCAATTTGATCCCTCAGTATTTGGAGGGCAAATTCATCCGATTCGACAGCAAGTTTTGTGCGGTGCACCAGTAGTCCATGTGGCTTATTAATTGCCACTATATGCTCATCATGATATATTATTTCAAACTGCACTCGATATGGAAAATATTCAATTGATAGTATTTACTCTTTCAAAGAACGCATCTATCCCTATCTTTTCCATGGTTATTTTTTGTTTTTATAATATTATATCCGATGATTTCTCCCTATAGAGGGAGATAGAGAGGGAGGAAATAGAAATTTATAATTTGTGAAATAACCATTGCTGGTTTACGTCCAATCAATTGCGAATTCTTGTATATCCACAGACTTGTATCCATATGGCAAACTATGGTACATTTATAAATATTTAAAGTTATAATCGTTGTTTTCTTTTTCCATTATCCTACAGATAAAAAAACGAAAGGGAAGTGTCATAATTTAATCTGTCATGCAACTAATAGGGTAGAAATCAAAAAATATAATGGACAATAATCTTGAAGACACTTTTCTTATAGGTTTAGAAAAAAATCAGCAAAAACTATTCAGAATTTGCTCTGTGTTCTCAGCAGATTCCGATGACGCAAAAGATCTTTATCAAGAGGTCCTAATTAATATTTGGCAATCAATGCCATCCTTTCAGTTTAAATCTTCCATAGGGACATGGATGTTCAGAATTACATTAAACATTTGCCTCCGGTTTCGTTCAAATAGAATCAAAAGACAAAATCGATTTATCAATTTGGACAGCATCGTTATGGGCAATTTCATGAATGATGAAAATAGCAATCAAAACAACCGTTTGATACTTCTTCGAAACTGTGTTAAAAATCTAAAAGAGGGAGATAAGGCAATTATTACACTTTATCTGGAAGAATTACCCTATAAAGACATATCTGAAATAACAGGTTTGTCCGAAAATTATATAGCAGTAAAAGTCAAACGGATTAAAAATAAATTATTTAACTGCATAAATAAAAGGTCATGATTGAACAAGAATTAATCAATATCTGGAAATATTCAAGTAAACAAGAACAAGTGAAATTTGATAAATCGAAATTGCTGATTGATTTGCAAACAAACCTGGACAAGATTGAAAAGTCATTGAAAAGCAGAGATAGGAGAGAGCTCATTCCGGCAATAGTAATGATTCCGGTATTCGGATTTATTGCTTTTTTTATTCCTTTTATCTTATCAAAAATAGGAGCCGCACTGATAGTCCTTTGGTGTATTTATTTAATCATTCGAATTAAAAACTTAAAAAAATACAAGCCAATAGTTCCTTCTGAGACATATTTAAACTATTTGTATAAGACAAGGGAATATTTCCTGATTCAGAAGAAAATGCTGGATACTTCACTATATTGGTATATACTACCATGTTTAACCGGGGTTTTACTTTTCTTGATTGGATTTAATATGAGTTATGAAAGATTAACCGTCAATATAATTGGGACAATTGGGTTGGGTGCTATTATCTACATAATGAATAAACGTGCGGTAAAAAAGGAGTTTGATCCGGTAATAAATAAAATTGATGAAATAATAAATGTGCTGAATGAATAGCATATTTATTCCGGCATAGAGTTTATTTCAGTTGAAATGTTAATTTGTGCGAACAATAATAGGTGTAAATTGGCAGTTTCATTCATTTCCATTTTCGACCGTAAACATAAATTCAAAGTGAAAGTATCGACGGATTTAGTATTTTTGAAACGGAGACAAAATTCAATTTTCCATAACTGACTTATAACTATGTAATGACCGACGATACACTTTACAATGAAATACGCCCATATCGGGATCATGAATTCAGGAAGGTTATGGATAAAATGCTTAATTCATCCATGGCGGATCTGTTAATTTCTACTGTTTTTCCGGGGGAGTCTGTTGAGGATATTAAAAATTTGTTGAGGAAGATTGATACAATAAATGAATTCCAGGAAAAAGTCATCTATAAGGCCGTAATGGGTCTTTTGTCGAAAACAAGCTCCGGATTGACGGCATCAGGGTTAGAAAATTTAGATAATAAATCTGCCTACCTATTTATATCCAATCATCGTGACATCATTTTAGACCCGACTATTCTCAATACAGTTATTGTTGAGCACGGACATGAAACAGCAGAGGTAGCCATAGGAGATAATCTACTTGGAACACCATGGATCAAACACCTCGCACGGCTTAACAAAAGTTTTATAGTAAAGCGGAATCTGTCGGTTCGTGAATTGATGGCCTCATCAAAACTTTTATCTCAATATATTTCCGAATCAATTTTTGATAAAGAACATTCAGTCTGGATTGCCCAGCGTGAGGGCAGGGCAAAGGATGGCGATGACCGCACTCAGCCAGGAGTGCTGAATATGATAGGACTTTCCGCTAAAGGGTCTTTAAAAGATCATTTTATAAATATGAATATCGTCCCTGTTTCTATGTCCTATGAACATGACCCTTGTGATGTAGATAAGGTCAGGTCTTTGTATGCACTAAAATTATTTGGTGGATATACCAAGGAAAAGAATGAAGACAACATGGCTATGCGCAAAGGGATACTAGGCGATAAAGGGAAGATTCACATCCATTTCGGAAAACCGATCCGTGAAGAAATCGCTGCAATGCCGGATAATTTGCATAAAAATGAATTTAATCAACAATTGGGGGTTATAATCGAACAACATATTATTAGGAATTATAAAACTCAAAAAAGTAATTTCATAGCTTATGATCTCCTTTTCAACCGCAGTGATGAAAACCTGAATTATAGTGATAAGGACAAAGAAGATTTTATAAAAGATATTGAACAAAAAGTGGATTCTATGGCCGGGGAGAAAGATGAGGTGAGGTCCATTTTTTTGAAGATGTATGCCCGCCCTTATCAAAATCAGCTTGAGTTGTCCGGAAAAATTAAGCCAAAGTCCAGGTAATTGATGTTATCGAGCAATTAAGATTCGTTCATGAAAACCCAATTTCTGATATTACTATTTTTTTCTTTCCTCAATTTTTGCTTCGGCCAAACCTCATTGAAGAAAATGTCATTAGAAAATGGAAAATTCAATGTTGGATTTAAACACTACCTGACGACTGATAGCACAAGATCTTATAAAAGAATTTTTGATTGGAATAATAAAATTATTCCCAGGCAAATACCGGTGAGTATTTGGTATCCAACATTAGATGATTTGACCAGAAATACCCCACTGACTGTATTAGACTACATGGAGATTTTAAAGGAGGAGGAAGAATGGGAATATCTACCAAATGAGCAAATTTTAAATTGGTATTACTACCAGAACACTCTCGAAAACAGAGCTCACTTAATTGAAGAGTCCACAGCTTATTTAAATGCCAAGCCGTTAATAGAAAAATATCCTGCTATAATATATGCTTCTAGCTATCAGGCGTCTTCGATTGAAAATTTTGCACTTTGCGAATATTTAGCCAGTCACGGATATATCATCATTTCCAGTCCGGGCAGAGGGACAATATCTCGTTTTATGGAGGGAGGAACCGAAAAGGATTTGGAAACACAGGCGAGAGATGTAGAATTTTTAATTAAAGAAATATCTGATCATGTGAATGTTGATCAAAATAAAATAGCCACAATGGGTTTCAGTTTTGGGGGTTTGTCAAACGTATTGTCTCAAATGAGAAACAGTGCAATAAAGGCAATTGTTAGCTTAGATGGTAGCATCAAGTATCAGTATGATGTATTGCAAAAATCTCCATTTGCTTCAATAGAAAGAGTTAATGTTCCTTTTATACATATGGCTCAAAAAGACATTCCAAAAGAAGTGATGGTAGATGACAAGATTGATTCAACCTTAAATTATAATTTTGAATTTTATGATCAGCTTGTTAATAGCAGGGCCTTCAGTCTGAAGTTTCACAAATTAACTCATTCATATTTCAGCACATTAGGCGTTCTTTTTGAAAAGAGAGATTACCGGCAAGATAAAAGTGATATGGAAATTATGGAATCATATAAGTGGATGTCAATTTATACACTGAACTTTCTAAATGCATTTTTAAAAAGTGATATAGACGCATTAAATTTTCTCGATAGAAAGCCAGAAGAAAATGGCTTGGCCCCCGGACTTGTATCAACAAATTCGAAATTACCCCAAAAGAAGGTGTTTAGTTTCGAAGATTTTAATGAAATAGCGTTTGGTCAGAATTATGAGAACCTTAATAGCCTTTACGATTCAATTCAACATAAGCATCGATCATTCCAGCTGGAAGAAGGAAAATTGAATAATCTTGGTTTGCAATTAGTTTATAATCCGGTAACAGCTCACCATGGCATCAATATGTTATTACTGGCAACCAATATTTATTCGGAATCGGCAAACCTATTTGACAGTCTTGCAGAAGCATATCTATTTGTTGGGAATAATAAAATGGCCATTATATACTTTCAAAAATCTTTACAGCTGAATCCGCAAAATCAAAATGCAATTAAAAGACTGATTGAATTAAAAAAATAGTGTGTTGCCAACATCTTTAACCTGTGTGTGACAAACCTCGCTGGCGCGAACCTCCTTGCTGGCGCGAATTTGCAATTCGTGCCTGTCTAAAACCAAAGCAACGGAGTGGGGATTTACAATCCCGGTTAGCGTCAAAAATAATTCAAATCTTAGTTCAATCATCCTCTACCCTTTGCCCTTCAGCTTTCATCTATTATCTCGCAACTGCTAACTCCCAACTCAAAGCCTAAATTCCACAGATGACTTTTATTTTATCCATTTATTTTAAACAATCTTCCTGTTTTATTGATTAATTTTAATATCCGAGATCGCACGATAATCTTATAATTGATAACAATGGACAACGACAGACAAAAAATCAAACCGGGTAATCAATCTGGCAAACATAAAAAAGGACTGAGCAGAAGAGGATTTCTGAAAGGTGCTGGATTGACCACAGTGGGGACGGTTGCACTACAAACAGGAGTTTTAGGAAACGCACTGCCAGAGGAATCGCTCGCCGATAAATCCATTGGACCCGATGCAACCCTTATTAAATTGAATGTAAATGGAAGGTTGCGTTCGCTGGCAGTTGAACCGCGAACGACCCTGGCATCTGCGCTGAGAGTTCACCTTCAGCTTACAGGAACAAAGATCGTTTGTGACCGTGGCGCATGCTCAGCTTGTACAGTTTGGGTGGACGGCAAACCGGTAAACTCATGTATGATACTGGCAGTCGAAGTAGTCGGACAGGAAATCAGCACGATCGAAGGCATCGGGAGTGAGGAGGATTTACATCCGGTACAACAGGCATTTATCGATCATGATGCTTCACAATGTGGTTTCTGTACTCCGGGCATGATCATGACGGCAACTCATTTTCTTCAAAATCATCCAAAACCCAATCTGGAAGAAGTTAAAGTTGCAATGCGTGGGAATTTCTGCCGGTGTGGTACACACCCGAATGTGTTTAAAGCAGTATTATCAGCTTCTGAAAAAATGTAAAATTACAAATTATGGATACTAAAAAAATAATATTACCACACGGAATACCTGGCCATAATTTGGGAGAAGTAGAGCGTGAAGTTCCTGTAAATGAACCACCTGCATGGCCAATTAATGACAAACTGATATATGTCGGGAAACCCGTTAGGAGGTATGACGCCCTGGCAAAAGTGACCGGCAAGGCAAAATATACTGCCGATATACAGCTCTCCGGAATGCTCTATGGAAAGTTTTTCAGATCAAATGCTCCGCATGCACGGATAAAATCTATGGATACAAGCAAGGCTGAAAAATTTCCCGGTGTTTATGCAGTCCATGTATTGAAAAATGATGACAATGAATTTCCAGATGTGAAATTTGCCGGACAAGCACTGGCCGGAATAGCTGCAACAAGTCTTGAAATTGCAGAAGAAGCCGTAAAATTGATCGAGGTGGATTATGAGTATTTCGATCATGTTGTAGATCTCGAAGATGCTCAAAAACCTGATGCACCGATTGTTTATACAGTTGAGGTGGAAACAAAGGAGGATGCCGGAGATGTTGGAGTTTCTCATGATGGCCTCAAAGCAAATGGCAATGTTCGCGGACCATCTACAGGAAGTTTCTACGGAGGTCCGAGAGGAAATCTCGAGAAAGGATTTAAGGATGCAGATGTTGTGGTAGAACGGGTTTATCGAACTCAGGTTCATACGCATGTTTCTTTGGAAACGCATGGAGTTGTTGTGGATTGGAAACCCGGGAATATGACAGTTTATGCATCTACTCAAAATACTAAGAATGTCCGTGATGAATTGGCTGATTACTTCGATCTTCCTTTAAGTGAAGTCAGAGTAATTTCTGAATATACAGGTGGTGGATTTGGAGCAAAGCACAGCTCCGGAACTTACGGTCCTATGGCAGCGATGCTTTCTAAAAAATCAGGCAGGCCGGTTTGGCTCATGCTCGACAGGAAAGAGGATCACGAATCAACAGGAAATCGCCCCAACTCCATACAGTATCTAAAAATTGGAGCCAAAAAAAGCGGTGAATTGACAGCTATTGAGCAAAGATCTCATGGAACAGCGGGAATTAATTTAGGTGCTGGAGTAGGTCGAATTGCACAAATATTGTACGAATGCCCCAACTTCTCAACTGAGCAATATGATGTTTATACAAATGCCGGTCCGGGAGCGCCATGGAGGGCGCCGGGAAATGTTCAGGGTACCTTTGGTTTTGAACAGGCAATCGATGAGGTAGCTGAAAAGCTCGGAATAGACCCCCTGGCTTACAGGGATATTATTGATAAAAGTGAGATAAGAAAGGTTGAGCGCCAAAAAGGGGCTGAAAAATTTGGATGGTCCGGAAGAAAACCTGCAGGATCAGATAAGAGTGTTATTAAGAAAGGCATGGGAATGGCCCAATCTACATGGCCTCGATTCGTTGACCTGGATTCGACTGCAGAAGTTCGGATTATGAAAGGAGGCGCCGTTGAGATCAGATCGAGTGTTCAGGATATCGGAACAGGAACTAAGACCATTCTCGGTCAGGTTGTCGCGGAAGAATTGGGCATTCCCGTCGAAGATGTGACAGTGCTTATCGGTGATACTTATTTCCCCAACGGGCCAAGTTCAGGAGGCAGTGTCGCAACCGGATCTATCACTCCTCCTGCAAGGAATGCAGCACACAAGGTGAAATTGGAACTCCTCGAGCAAGTTGCTAAAAAGCTGGAAACTGACCCGACTCACCTATTGATAGAAGATGGAAAAATATATGATTATGTCGATAGTTCCAAGTCCATGTCATTTAAGGAGGCATTGAAAGGAATGAGAACAGGACAGATCATTGCGACAGCATCCAGGTCAGATGATTACGGTGGATTTAAGCAAGAATGGGGTTTGGCCTATGATGATTTGGGATCAGTTCAATTTGCTGAGGTAACGGTCGATACGGAAACCGGATTTGTAAAAGTTGATAAAGTTGTAGCGGCGCATAGCTGTGGGCGTCCATTAAATACAGCACATGTAGAAAGCCAGATAAATGGCGGTATTATTCACGGGTTGTCTTATGCACTTTATGAATACAGGGTCATGGACAAAGAAACCGGGTTTATGATGAATGCAAATGTCGATCAATACAAGATGCCGTTTTCCATGGAAATCCCTGAAATAGAAACAATAATCGTAGAGGATTACGCGGGCAGGTCTTCTACAGATGCATATGGAATCGGCGAACCTGCTAATATTGCCACAGCTGCGGCAATTGCCAATGCTGTTTACAATGCGATAGGGGTAAGGGTCAATGAAATTCCCATGACGCCTGATAAAATACTTAAAGTTTTGAATAAATTTTAATTGAAAACCCATGAATAAATTCAGTTGGTATGAAGCGAAATCAGTTGAAGATGCATTGGAAAATGTAAACGCAACTTCTTCGGATATTTTAGCTAAAAAACCGGAAAATTCTACTGTGATATTTAAGGCAGGCGGTATTGATCTGTTGGATTTGATGAAGGAAGGACTGGTAAACCCGGGCGCCATTATTAATATAAAAAAGATTCCCGGTTTAGATAAGATCGAGTACGATGAAAATTCAGGGCTGAAAATAGGGACCAATACTACGCTTTCAGAACTGGAAGGCAACGATCTGATTAAGACTAAATATTTTGCACTATATCAGGCTGTTGCCCACGCCGGGACTCCTCATTTAAGAAATTCAGCGACTTTGGGAGGCAACCTTGCTCAAAGAACGAGATGCTGGTATTTCAGGTCCATTGAACATCAATGTTTCCGCAAAGGATCGGGAACCTGCTATGCTCAGAATGGAGAAAATGAATTTCATTCCATTATGAACAATCAGACTTGTGCCAGTGTGCATTCTTCATCTGTTTCTACAGCACTTATGGCTTTCAACGCAAAGGTTGAGATTGCATCCTCCGGTGGAAAAACAAGAGAAGTTGAAATAGAAGATTTCTTTGTTCATCCCGAGGATAACAGCAAGAATGAAACAATATTGCAGGCCGGTGAATTGATTACCGGAGTTATTATCCCTCCTGTGAAATTGGGCACTAAAAGCTATTATATCAAGCAGGGAGCCAGGGAATCTCACGATTGGGCTATTGCAGATGTGGCCGTTGTTACGGAAATTTCAGGAGGAAAGTGCAATAATGCTGAAATTGTTTTAGGCGCTGCGTCACCGGTTCCTATAAAGGCAGAGAAGGCTGCAACTATGCTAAAAGGAAAGCGCATTGATGAGGCATTGGCAAAGTCTGCCGGTAAAAGATCCATGAAAGGGGCGACCCCTCTTTCCGGAAATGCTTATAAAGTTCCAATTTTTAAAACCATTGTTAAAAGAGCCATACTAAAGTCTGTTTAATATGAAAAAGGTAAAACCTGTTGACGCGAAATTTTGTAGGTTTCTGAAAGCAAAGAATCCTTTTGGAATGTTGGAAGGTGGGAGTAATGACTGGTATGTGCTGGAAGATGCAAACACCATCTACTGGTGTGTAAAATCCCTCGGAGCCGGAGGGCCAGACAACGGACCGATAGACCCGAAACTATGCGTGAGTGGTCGTAAATGTTATAGAGACAGGGATTGATAAATTCAAAGGATTCCCGGAGTCTTCCGAAATATATTCAGAGAGGATTAAGATATTTCTCAATTAAATATGATAGGGTTACCCATTTAGATCGCATTTGATTTAATCATTGCATAGCTCACAGGCTCATGCAGTACACATCGTTCTATAATTTTATCTAAGATTGAAATCCTATGATTCCTCCGGTTAAACC
>JAJRQT010000130.1 GCA_024280115.1 Bacteroidota bacterium
ACTCCGGCATCGTTCAACCTGTTGTATAAAAAACTTCCCCCTTTATCGTATTAGATATTTTATCCAACCTTGTAACACTTTTACTATTTGAAGTCTTGTCGCTATATTGGGGAAGCATTTTATACAACGCTATATAGTTAGATGCCATTATGTATCCGTATGAAGTTAGTTTACACCATTATATTCCTTCTACTTATCCCATTTACGTATCTGACCGCACAAACAAGAACAGTAAAAGGGAAAGTTATCACTGAAGAGTTGGAAAAGTTACCCGAAGTTCGAATATATAATCAAGATACTACGCTATTAGTAACAACTGACCGCACCGGAAAATTTGAAATAAAATTACCTCAAAAATCTGACGAGTTGATTTTTAGCTGGATTGGTATGGAATGGTTGACCATATCAATTCCTCGAAATTGTGAGCAATTGGAAGTGATTCTCCTAGCTGATGTTATTTATCACTATAAATCGCATAAGAAAATTGATAGGCTACGAAAGGAGCAGTTTGACAAGAGAATGGATATCCATAGGGAAGCGCTCAAAAAAGGTATCTTTAAATTAGAATCACCTTGCTTTCAATATAAGTTTATCCCTCAAAAACCACAGCTTGACGAGATTCGAATATGGATGAATGGGGTTGAAAAGGACATAAAAAATAAATTTAAAGAATTAGCAATTGGAGATACCATCTATGTACCATACAGTGGAAGCTGGAGGTCTGATGGTACTGATAGAACTTCTTTAAGCTCATTTTCAAGCTACGTTGAAGGAACTGAATTTGATTGCATAATTCAGGGAATTGTGACTGACAAGAATAGAAAGAGAAATGGTCTCATTTTGAAATTTAAAGTAGCAAATACAACGACTTGTAAATATGATTTTCCTATTTATGATAAAAGGGAAATGAAAGTAGGAGAAATTTTTGATGTCAATATAAAGTATTTCAAAATTCTAATGACCAATAAATAATAAATTTGAATCAGTTGATTTTATAAAAACAGGATATAGGCGTTGTGTATGTGGTTCTGATAGTATTTATTACAAAGTAAATAATGACACTGTAGAAATCATGGCTATAATAGGAAGGCAAGATTTGAAAAATATTCTTTAATGGTTAAATCAAATAATATGAAATCAAATTTACGTGGGTCCAGGGGATCTCACTATATTTATCTCCCGATCGCTTTCGGGATGGAACAAACCTATTGGGGGCTACTGGTAGCAGCCTATCTATGTAATTTCAATCATTTGATTTTCTACCATCGGCACAGATTTTTCAGAAATTCTACGAGTTGAGTGCCAGTAAATTTTCCTCTTCCGGGTGTAGAACTCTTCTACACCCTACTATCTACACCTCAGATGAACCTGAACTAATAAGTCTAAAAATGAATAAGAACCTGTTTGAATACAAAAGGAAGTCGTACATTTAGATTAGAGAGGACCAATAAATTATTAACTATTAAAACTGACAAATATGAAAACGATGACTTGTAAACAATTGGGTGGTGCATGTAATAAAGAATTTCATGCCAACACATTTGAGGAAATAGCAGAAATGAGCAAAAAGCATGGAATGGAAATGTTTCAAAAGGGAGATAAGGAGCATCTTAAGGCGATGAATGAAATGCAAGAACTTATGAAATCCCAAGAAGCTATGAAAGAGTGGTTCGAAAACAAAAAAAGAGAATTTGAAGCAATGCCAATGGACAAGTAGCTGATATTGTGTAACGGAAAATAAAAAACACTGTACACAAAAATACATAACATTGGCACCTATGCTAAAGCTTCACTGTAAGCATAATACAGATGTTTATTCAAAATGTTGAAACGGATCATTCATTACCACTTCAAACAATTAATTTCTTTTTTGTGAAAAATCAATGTATCTAATCACAATAAATTTATTTTTGTGAAATTACAATTTTGACGGTGAAATGAAGTTCTCATTTCAGATGAATATATTTTTATGAGAGTATTTTTTCTTAGCCTTTCCTTCATTCTTTTTTGTGTTATAGCCTCATTGGGACAATCAACGTTGAATTTTACAACAGAAGATACACCCTACAGGAGAGGGCTCGAATTGCTCAATGAGGGGAAATACCTGGCAGCAAGTAAATCTTTTGAAAGCTATCTCCCCAAAGCCAGTGATCCTTTAAAATCCGCTGATGCGCAATATTTTATCGCTTTTTGTGCATTGCAACTAAAAAACCAGGACGGAGAAGCACTAATTGAAGAGTTTATAGCAGATCATCCGAACCATGCTAAAGCCACGCTTGCCTATTACGAATTGGGGAGTTTAAAATACAATGAGAAAAACTACAAGCTTGCCATCAAATATTTTGAGAAACTATTCTTCCCAAAGCTGAGCAAAGACCTTCAATTTGATGCAAAGTTTAAACTGGGCTATTCATATTTCACACAAAAGAAATTTGACAAAGCCTACAAATTGTTCAGTGATCTAAAGAAAGTAGAAAACAAATATCAGTATCCTGCCAGTTATTATGCCGGATACTTGAATTTTGAAAAAGGTGAATATGACCGGGCTTTTTACGATTTTACCAGGGCAGAGAAAAATGCCGCTTATGCACCGGTGATTCCTTCAATGTTGGTAAAGGTTTATTATAAACAAAAAAGGTACGATGAATTGATTGATTATGGAATGTCAGCCTTGAACCAAAAAAATATCAGGGACAAATCGGAGATCAATCTTTACATTGGAGAAGCCTATTTCCAAAAAAATAATTTTGAAAAGGCTTCTAAATATTATAATGATTATTTATCCGGAAAAAAGGGGAATCCTGAACGGGATCTGCTATTTAGAATCGCTTATGTACAGATGCAATCCGGTGAACAAACAAAAGCGATAGAGAGCTTTAAAAAGGTGGCTTTAAAGAATGATACTTTAGGATTTATTGCGTCCTATTACCTTGGGAATTTATACATCAAAACGGAAAATAAGAACTTTGCCATTTCCGCCTACAAAGTCGCAAAAAATAACACCTACAGTCCTGAACTTGAAGAAGAGGCCCTTTTTCAATATGCCAAGCTGAACCTGGAAGTTGAGAACTTTGATGAAGCAATCAATTCTATAAACGAATATAAAAGTAAATATCCCGGCAGCACACGGGTGGAAAATATTGACGAGATACTAATGGAGGCATACCTGAATTCCAAGAATTATGACATGGCGATTCAGCATATAGAAAGTTTGAAATTCAGAAGTGAAAGGATTAACAAGGCCTATCAGCAAATCGCTTTTTTCAAGGGGACAGAGCTTTTTAACGATGGCAAATACTATCCTGCGGTTCAGATGTTTGATAAATCTCTTCAGCAGCCTTTGGCAGTTAAATTTGTCATAAAGGCCAATTACTGGAAGGGAGAAGCTTATTCTGTTGGGTTAAAATATCAGGATGCGGTCAATGCGTATGCGGCAGTTTTCAAGGCTGACTCGAGAGGTAGTTCGGCTGAGTATCTGGAGGCCAGGTACGGAATCGGTTACGCCTATTATAATCTTAAAAAATATCCGAAAGCTTTGGACCACTTTAAATATTATTCTAATCATACAAAGGGCACCGGTGATAAGGTAAAATACAGAGATGCCCTCGTTCGGTTAGGAGATTGCTATTACGCCACAAAACAATATCAAAGAGCGTTGGCGGTATTTGATGATGTGATCGCATTTAACAGGCAACAAGCAGATTATAGCTTTTTCAGAAAAGGTGTTATCTATGGAATAACGGAAAATCTTGAAGCGGCGAATGAAAACTTTGATATTGTCATAAAAGATTATCCTAAATCCCGACACCTTGCAAATACACTTTATCAAAAAGGCAGATTCAATTTTGAAAAAGGCTCCTATAAATTTGCGATTGGCATTTTTTCTCAACTTATCAGAGATTATCCTGAAAGTACTTATATACCATACGCGCTCCAAAGTCGTGCGATAGCATCTACAAATATCGGGGATCAGAAAGCTGCAGAACGTGATTACAAAATGATACTTGACAAGTTTCCAACACATGAAATAGCAAACAATGCCTTGTTGGGGCTTCAGGAAGTATTACCTAAAACCGGCAACACCAATGATTTTGATAAATATTTGGCCAGGTTTAGAAATGCAAATCCGCAAAGTGATCAATTGGAAAGTATAGAATTTGAAGCGGCAAAATCACGATATTTCAATCAGCAGTATGACCAGGCCATTCAGAGTCTCGAGCGATTTTTAACTTCCTACCCAAACAGTGCGCTAAGTACTGAAGCCACCTATTTGATTGCTGATGCTTACTATAGAAAGGATAATAAGGAAGATGCGCTGAAGAATTATTATATCATATCAGATAAAGTAAACTTCAACAGGTACAGCAGAGTGATTCAGAGAATTGCGGAAATCGAATATTCAATTGATAATTACGATAAATCCATAGAATACTTTAACAAATTGGAAAAAATTGCATCAACTAAAAAGGAAGAGTTTTCTGCATGGAGCGGCTTGATGAAGGCCTATTTCGATACCAGTAATTTTGAAGAAACTATTAATTACGGGGAGTTGATTCTCGAAAAAGGACTGGTAGCCTTGAATGCAAAAAATGAAGCGTTATTATTATTGGGAAAAGCCTCGCTCGCCCTTGGGGATAAGGAAAAGGGAAAAAATTATTTGGAACAGACTGTTGAGAGTGCCAAAGATGAGAATGGAGCGGAGGCGCTTTATCTGATTTCAGAATTGCTTTTTGAAGATGATTTGTATCAGGAATCTATCGATAGACTTTTTCTGTTAAATAGTAATTATTCCATGTATGAATTGTGGTTGGGGAAATCGTTTATTTTGATTGCTGATAATTACCTGGCAATGGGCGAAGATTTTCAGGCAAAGGCAACCTTGCAATCAGTAATTGAAAATTCACCTATAAAAGAAATTATTGACCAGGCGGAATTGAAATTGTTGACAATAGAAGAGAAAGCTGAAGAGCTGGAGAATACGGAATTAGATACATTAGAAGTTGAAGATATTGAAAACCGGTAATCATATGAACGTTTATCATAAGATATTATTTGCGTTATTTTTTGTGCTTGGGGCCTCATTTTTTGCAATGGCACAAGAGGAAGATTTCATAAAGGGAGAAGGGGAAATTGTTGAGGGCGAGTTTCTTATCAGTAAGGAGTTGGAAATCACCTTACCTCCGGCGCAGCGGATTTTTCAAAAAGTAGCCCCTGATGAGATCAACGCACGTGAAACGGAACAAATTCAATATACATTTATAGATTATACACCCCAGCTTACGGATATAAGAACAAGGCTGCGGGTATTGAAGCTAAAAGAGGATAGGTTAACGGCGAAACCCGGAAGCTATTTGAGCCTGGGATTTGGAAATTATTTCACACCTTACCTGGAAGGTGCAATAAATAGTGGATTTAGTAAAACCGGCAATTATGGACTTAAGATTTATCATTTATCTTCTAAAAACGGGCCGGTAGATAAGGAGAATTCAGGTGATGCGCACAGCGGGATCAATCTGTTTGGAAAATATGCCGGGAAGAAAGCGAGTATTTCGGGCGATATTGGTTATAAGCGAGACAGCTACCATTTTTATGGGTATGAGCCAGACATTGAAGTAGATAGAGATAGTATCAAACAGACCTTCAATGACATCAACCTTGGTTTTAATATTAAAAGCGCTGATGTGGATGATGCTATCCAATATGATTTCTATGGGAGATTTTATAATGTCAGTGATAAATTTACCGCGAGTGAGTTTGGTGCTAAAGTTGGAATTTACGGACGTTATTTGATCAACGAAACGATGCAAGCTAAACTCGGGATAGATTATTTATATGCCTCTTATAAAAATCCTGAACAGATAAACAGGTCACTTGTAAGGGTTTATCCATCATTTGTTTACAGCAATTCCGGGTTGACAATTGATGTGGGTGTGAAGGTACTCAGTAATAACGACACCTTGAATAATGAAAATAAAACCCAGGTTTTCCCGGCCCTGAAAGCTGCCTATGAGCTTACTGATAATATCTCTGCCTATGGTAGTTTGGATGGCGATATCGATGAGGTGACTTACAGAGGAATTGTAAACGAAAACCCTTATATAAACAGTTCTGCACCGATTGCACATACGAATAAAAATCTGGAGATTGTGCTGGGTGTAAAAGGCAGTTTGATTCAATTTCTGGCTTTTGATGCTGGGATTAGGTCTGCTATATACAAGAATTTATATTTCTATGTCAATGATCCCAACGAGTTCAATAAGTTTAATATAATTTATGATGAAGGGAACACATCGTTGTTCCAGGGATTTGTTTCACTTTCTTATTTCAATAACAACCGATTGGGAACGACTCTGGGCGCGAAGTTTAGTGCATACAATACCGATAAAATTTCCAAGGCTTGGCATCGCCCTAAAGTTGAACTCGATTTTTCATTTTGGTACAATTTCTTTGACAAAGTGAAGCTCTCTACTGACTTGTTTATAGTATCAGGTATTAAATCTGTTGACCTAAGACCTACTGAACCAACGAGTAAAACACTTGATGCTGCAATGGATTTAAACCTAAAAATTGATTATATGTTGTCAGAAAGGTACAGTGTATTTGTTAGTGTTAATAACATTTTAAATAACAACTACCAATTATATAATTTGTACCCAACAAGGGGTTTGTTAGCTATCGTTGGACTTTCGGTTAGTTTTTAGACCTCTTGTTAAAAATATAAAAAAAATAATGATGTTTTATTGCAAACATGGTTAAACAAATAAGTGATAACTTTGAACCTGCATTTTTTTTATTATACATTTACTGAATTATAATGTTTAAAATTATTTTACCAAAATATTTACTACATGGAAGGTAAAGAATTATACGGCAACGAAGATGAGGATTTAAATCCTAAATCTAAAAAGGAAGAGGAAGATGCTGAAGATTTTGGCTTACCTGAGATAGAGGATTCTGAAACTGATGATAAAACAGATGATTTAGAGGAACCTTTTTCTGAAAGTTGGGAAGAAAACAAGGAAGAAGAGGAATCTATTGCGTATCCTGAAGCTACCGATGAATTTTCTGAGGAAGATGCTATTCCTGAGGATGAGGATGATTTTGATGAGCAAGATATAGAGCAGCATCACACTTCGGACGATGATGAATACAGATCTTCCTATTATGAAGAAGATTACAATAAAAAGAAGTCTCCTATAGGATGGATTATTTTTGCAATTCTCATAATTATAGCTATCATCATTGGGGGTTTCTGGTGGATGAACAGAGATGTGAAACCGGAACCTACTATGAGTGAAACACCGAGACCGGTTATTGAACAGCCGGTACAGGAGCCCGAACCTGAGGTAGTCGAAACTGATCCGGAGCCTGTTGTTGATGAACAACCTATCAATACCGGGGCAGGAGTTTTTGAAATAAATGAACCTACAGGACGTTATCACGTTATTGTGGCAAGTGCCATAGACGTGGATCTCTTAACGGATTATGCAAATAAGTTAGCCAAAGAAGGCATGACCTGCAATATATTGACGCCTTCTGGGAAAAAGCTTTTTTACCGGTTATCTGTAGCGGATTTTGTTTTACTCGATGATGCTACAATAAAATCAGAGGAGTTAAAGAGTACGTTTGGGGAAGAAGTTTGGGTTATTCGATTTTAATAAATGATTTTACTTCAGATTATTACATCCTCACCGGCTGATACTTTAGCAGTGTCAACCGGTCAGGACTCAGTGGCTTTAATTAGTCTAATTTTTCAAGGGGGGTTCATGATGATCCCCATTTTTATTTTATCTATTGTTGCGGTTTATGTCTATGTAGAACGCATCAGGATAATAGGCCGAGCTACCAAAACTCCTGCGGGGTTTATGGATAATATTAAGAAGCTGGTTTCTGACGGGGACCTTAGCGGTGCAAAGGTTATTTGCGCTCAAACCGAAACTCCAATCGCAAGAATGATAGGTAAAGGTTTAAGTCGAATCGGAAGCCCTCTTAAAAACATTGAAGTCTCCATCGAAAATGTTGGAAAAATAGAGATTTATAGTCTTGAAAAAAATCTGTCACTTTTGGCAACAATATCTGGCGCTGCACCCATGATCGGTTTTCTTGGGACAGTCACGGGTATGATCAGGGCATTTATCTCCATTGCACAGGAAGAGGGAGCCGTGAGCCCAAAGCTTTTATCAGCGGGGATTTATGAGGCTATGCTAACGACAGCTGCAGGATTGTTTGTCGGAATCATTGCATATCTGGGATATAACTACCTGGTCACCAGAGTACAAAAGGTTGTGCATACCATGGAATTCACATCTATTGATTTTATAGATTTGTTACAGGAACCACGTTAGGTCATGGCATTACAAAGTAAACATAAAGTCGATACATCATTCAGTATGTCGTCAATGACAGATATAATTTTTCTGTTGCTGATTTTTTTCATGCTTACTTCCACATTTATTACGCCTTCAGGATTGCCTGTAAATCTTCCATCGAGCAAAAGCTCGACAATTGTCATGCAACGCGTCAGCGTGACTATTACACCAGACAGGCGGTTTTATATAAATGATAAGCGGGTTACGCGGGATTTAATCGAAATCGAATTGGCAAAAGCCTTACAAGGAAAAGAAGGAGTTGTCGTTTTACATGTAGATAAATCTGTTCCGGTGGAATACCTTGTCGATGTAGCCAGTATCGCTACCTCTTTAAAAGCGAAAGTTTCCATTGCTACAAAGCCAACTAAATAAATGGCGTTTAATATTGAAAATAAAGACAAACGAATTGGTTTGCTGGTTTCATTTTCTGTCCATGCAATCATTATTTTGCTTTTTTTCTTTATCATGGCTTGGAGCGCTCCTGATCCTCCACTTCCCGAATATGGAATTGAATTGAATTTTGGATTGGAGCAGGAAGGATCTGGCTACGAGCAGCCAACTACTACACCTACTCCCCCCACTCTTGAAGAAGTAGGAGAGCCTGAACCACAAGTTGTAGAAGAACAAGAGCAAGTGATTGAAGAACAACAGGAAACACCGCCAGTTGAGGATACAGAAGTTGAAGAATTGCCAGATAGTCAGCAGGAAGATAGCCCCGTTGAGACCCAGCCTTCAGAGGAGTCAGCAATAGTTGAGCCAGTCGAGGAGAAGGTTGAAGAAGTGAAACCTGTTTCAAAACCAGCAGAAGAAACACCGATAGAGGAACCCAAGGTTGAAGAAAAAGTGATCGACTCCAATTCACTTTACCCAGGGTCATCAAGTCAGGGAAAAAAAGACAATGAAGCCGGTGATGCCGGAGATCCCGAGGGGACAGTTGATTCCAGAGCACTTTATGGTAAAAGTGGAGGTGGAGGAGGAGGCCCAAGTCTTGACCTTGCTGGATGGAGATGGGATTATGAGCCTAATCCCAATGACAAATCGAATGAAAATGGAAGGATTGTCTTCGAAATAAAGGTGGATGACAATGGTGAAGTAGTGGGGGTAAAAACTATTGAGAAGACTGTAAGTCCTACAGTTGAACAACTCTACAGAAGAGAGGTGGAAAAGCTTACTTTCAGCCCAATTTCAGGAAATACACTTCCGGCGCCCATATCCACGGGTAAAATCACATTCATCATCAGATCAAAGTAATTTCCTATGAATTTTAAGGATACATTGGATTATATGTATAATCTCCTGCCAATGTATCAAAGACAAGGTAAAACAGCCTTTAAAAAGGATTTGACAAATACTCTGAAGCTTTGTGAATATCTGGGCAACCCGCAAAAACAATTCAAATCAATTCATATTGCCGGCACTAATGGCAAGGGGAGCAGCGCCCATATGCTTGCGTCAATATTTCAGACAGCAGGATATAAAACAGGGCTTTATACTTCACCACATTTAAAGAGTTTCACCGAACGCATCAGGGTGGACGGGCACGAAGTAGATGAACAATTTGTTTGTGATTTTATTGAGGAACTAAAATTTATTATTAAAGAAATTCAGCCCTCTTTTTTTGAAATTACCGTTGCCATGGCCTTTGATTATTTTTCAAAACAGAAAGTTGATGTTGCTGTGATAGAAGTAGGGCTTGGAGGTCGGTTTGATTCTACAAATGTAATCACTCCAGTCATATCTTTAATTACCAGCATTGGTCTTGATCATACGGATATGCTGGGAGAAACACTTCCTGAAATAGCGTTTGAAAAAGCTGGAATTATTAAGCGAAATATATCTGTAGTTATCAGCGAAACTCAGCACGAAATTTCAAAGGTTTTTGAAAGCAAAGCTGTGGAAATGAATGCACCTCTTTTTTTTGCAGATCAGGAGTATGAGGTTTCTATCAAACAGAGCTCATCTATAGCTCTTGAATTTAATGTAAATTCTGAGACAAAATCATTCACTGCAACAACTGACTTAGCAGGGGAGTATCAAATAAAAAATATACCCGGAGTACTGAAAGTTTTGGATTTATTGAATGCCCGGGGATTCAGTATAACAGATGAGCATTTGAAGCTTGGTCTTAAATATGTAGTAAGAAATACCGGTTTGCTCGGGAGATGGCAAAAGCTTATGGACAAACCATTAACAATCTGCGACACCGTGCATAATGAAGCCGGAATACGGTATTTAATTAAGCAGATTGCCAAAATGCAATATGACAAATCGCACATTATTTGGGGTTCAGTGGAAGGGAAAGATCTTAGTGGAATATTACGGCAATTACCAAAAGGAGCATTTTATTATTTTTGTGAAGCTTCGATACCAAGAGCGTTAAAGGCATCTGAATTACAAAAAGTAGCTTCCGGGTTCGGGATTGAAGGGAAAGTTGTAAGCGATGTCAATGTTGCGATTGAAGAGGCCAGAGGAAAAGCCGGTGAAAACGATTTGGTTTTTATCGGGGGGAGCAATTTTATTATCGCCGAAATTAAAAATTTGAAAAGTGAGGAAAAAGCAAATTAGGTTTGATGATAACCGGATCAGCAGAAATGTTATTGAACCGGGGAAAAAAATATTTGATACAATCAAAGGCAATTGGGGAAGTGAATTTTTTAATAATGACAATGATATCGTTCTGGAATTAGCCTGTGGGAGAGGGGAGTACAGTACGGGATTGGGAGCAGTTTTTAAAGACCGGAACTTTGTGGGAGTAGATATAAAGGGCAGCAGGATATGGGTCGGTAGTAAAAAGGCGAGACTGGAAGGACTGGATAATGTGGCCTTCCTCAGGACACAAATCGATCACCTCGATAAATTTTTTGAACCTGGGGAAATCAGTGAAATTTGGATTATTTTCCCGGATCCCAGGCCTAAAAGCAGCGATGAACGTAGGCGGCTAACCAGCCCAAAATACCTTGAGATTTATAAAAAACTGATTATGGAAGGTGGTATAATTCATCTGAAAACTGATGATTCAGGTTTGTTTGATTATTCACTCCGTATTCTGGAGGCTCGAGAAGATATTCGGGATTTAAGATATACATGGGAATTATACAATTCTAAATTTGAGAAAGATCACCACGGTATTAAAACTAAATATGAGTACCAGTTTGCAGAACGAGGGCATGCGATTAAGTATTTGAGGTTTCGGTTTGCAGATTGACTGCTGTATGGATGCACATTTTTCCTTCGAGCCAACTTAAAGAAGCATAACGGGTTAGATTTGGGGGTTCTGAGGCGGATTAGTGCCAAGGATTTCTGTTTTGCAATAAGTCAGATAAAACTTCATCTCAGGAAAGAAGATAAAGCACTATGTTGGTATCTAATAAAACACTATTCCCATTCATCCCTCATGCGCTTTTGGATAACTAAGGGATCTTCTTTTAAGCTGATTACACCGCAATACTTGTGGGTATCTACTCCTTTGGTTTTAAGTGCTTCTTTCAACAGCTGACTTAAAAGTTTCTTGTCTGATCCTTTTTTGATTACTGTCACCATGCTATTATAATTTATTCAAAGATAACATTTTCATGCTTATTTTTAGTTTTAAACTTACTTTAAAGAACGGCAAGATATCCCTGTACTCTTGGCACAGGTTAGTTCACATGTAATGAAGATAATGCATTTGAAGTGAAAATTACAGACTATCTTTAGCGCTAAATAAAACTTAAATGAAAAAGTTAAATAATGTACATCCGGGAGAGATGCTAAAAGAGGATTTTTTAGCACCAATGCATATTACTTCGTATGCACTTGCAAAGGCAATTGGTGTTGATCAAACAAGGATAAGTCAGTTGATAAAAGGGCAACGAAGATTTTCAGCAGATACAGCGCTTCGATTATCCAGTTTTTTTGGTACATCGGCTGAGTTTTGGTTAAATGCTCAGGTCAGATATGATCTTGAAAAAGAAAGGGAACACAATGATAATTACAAAAGTATCTCTCTATTTGAGAAGGCTTAATCTACCTCCAAAACCTCTAAAATATCTGCCATTTCATCAAAATCCTTATAACCAGGTCGAATTTTTGAGCTTCCTTTTAGCGATATGCCTTTTAGGTTTAATTCAGTTGCGATGGTTTTGGCATTTCCCATTGTAACACCGCAACCAAGTATAATAGGAAATTGTGAGGAATAAGTTTTAATAGTTTTCATCTCATTTTCATCCAGATCTTTGCCCTTTGATTCTAATAAAAAATAGTCAACTGACCCGGAGCAATAATTGAGAGTTGAAGGCAAATTATGATTAAATCCCTCATTTATGTCTATTCTAAGAATAAGCGGCTTGTCCAATTGCGCGAATTCATGGATTTGGGATTCATCAGAAATCAGCAAGTAATCAATATTAAAATCAACTAGTGCTTCTTTTATTACAGCAGGTTTTGAATCTCCGAATTCACCGACGATTTTAACGCCCGAGATCCATTCGGTAATTTCCTTAAACTGTTCTGGATTTAAGGAACTTTCGTCATGAGGATTCAATCTAAATCCGATTAAATCCACACCCATTCCTGCCGAATATCTCGCATCACTCAAATTATCCACATCGCCTATATAAACAAAACTGCTTAATGCCATTGCTTTTAAAAATTAGAGATATAAAAAATATTTTCCTGACAAAGATATGAATTTACAGGAAATGTTGTTCAAGTTTCGATACGGAAGATCAGTAGCTATTTTGGTCAATAACTTAATTATTGATTGGTTTTACCACAAATTTAATGATAGTTATTTTAAAAAGACCGAAGTCGGAAGTCAGAAGATCGAAGTATCTGATTGTCGGGGAATCTTGAATAAAGGGGACCCGCTGGTTTATCTATTACCCATCTTTTATTATTCTACTAATATATTAACACGGTGATATTATAGTATGATAAAAAATATTTACTATGCCTGCCTTGTTAATAACTTCAGGCTCCGGACTCCTGTCTTCCTACAAACAACTAGTTCAAATAATATAACAATATGACTTATTGATTTACAATTCAAGATAAGATTATCACGTTCCAAAGTTATTTACCACAGCTCAATAGATATCTATTTCAATCAGCTTAGAGGAACCATAGATTTGCATCAAATAAGGAGAAACTATGTAATCAAACAAACTTTTCTTTTTTGATATCCTTTCTCATCACTATTCACAGTTATGGCTATGAGGTTTTCACAACATGGAAATTGGCAAAACAGTGTGAAGATATAGAGATTAGTTGTCGCTCTGTTGAAGTTGGTGATATGCTTACAACCTGTCAAATGCGAATAACCTTTCAGATTGAGGCAAGTCCTGAACGGATTGTTGAAATGTTTAAAAATCCGAATAAATTTTTGTCATGGTCGCCAGGTTTAAAAAAGTGTGAAATACTATTGGAAGAACAGGTTTAGACTGAATAAAACAACAATCAGAGAGCATCAAACCTTTATTTAAGTTCAAAAAATGAAACAAATATGCATTTATTTGATAATCTATTTTTTTACACCTTTTAATATCTCCGCTCAATCAGAGTCGCCTTTGTTGAAGCAAAAACAATATTCATTTTTAAGCATCAATTACCACGATGGAAATATCATGCCAACCAACGATTTTGTCCGTGGAGAAAATTCAAAGGGCAATCCTATAGATTCATATAATTCCCTTGCCATAAAATTTGGATGGCAAAATCCCGGTTATACAGATTGGCAAAAGATTTACAAAGCTCCGTATTACGGCATGGGATATTATGCCGCAAACTTTAATAACTCAATTGAAATCGGAAATCCAATGGCTCTATATGGCTTTTTTGGAATTCCTGTTTTTCGATTGAAGAAACTGGAATTATACTCAGAACTGCAATTGGGCGTAGCCTGGAATTGGGAACACTACGACTCCCTTAACAATCCATCAAATATAGCTATAGGCTCTGACATAATGCTCTATGTAGATGTAGGAGTGAATGCCTTTTATCCCATAACAAAAAATCTTGATTTAGGAATAGGTTTCAGTTTCACTCATTTTTCAAACGGAGGATTTGAAAGACCCAACCAAGGATTGAATTTAGTTGCGCCTTCCATTGAGTTGAAGTATCATTTTGCCGGGAAACCAGATATTACAAATATGGGGCGACCACCTAAAAACTTAGAAAAAAGTAATGATTTGTACATAATGCTTGGATATGGAGATCACCAAATGGTGGAGCATGAATTAGATACCAATTACTATTCGGTTGCAGGTTTAGGGGTGTATTATAGTCTTCAGCATAGCAATACTTTTCGATCAGGTTTGGGAGTTGATTTTAATTATTTACGCTCTTTATCTGCTTTGCCTGATGGCACGCCCGGCGAACAGGGCACATGGGATAATTTAACCATTGGGCTTATTTATAGCCCGGAATTCGTTATTGGTAGGTTATCATTAGTCACAGGTATTGGTATCTATGCCATACATCATCAGTACGGAAATTTCAATCAGCTATATCAACGTGCAGGAGTAAAATATCACATCGCAGATAATTTTTCATTGGGGATGAACATTCGGGCAATAAATTTCATGTTAGCTGAATTCCTTGAATTTAATGTCGGTTACAGAATTAAATGGAACAGATGAATTGAGTTTGAATCGCAAAGTATTTTATGGAAAAAGAAGAATTATATACAGTAATAACCGGTGCGAGTAGAGGATTGGGAAAATGCCTCGCGAATGAATGCGCAAGAAGAGGAAGAAACTTGATTTTGGTAGCGCTGTCCAATGAAGGTGTTATGGAAACGGCGGATGAATTAGCCGGAAAATATGCCATAAAAGCCATCGGTTACGAGACTGATTTGACAAGCGGAGAAAATATATATTCTTTGGCCGAATGGATTAAGTCTGAATATAAGATTGATATGCTGATAAACAATGCCGGAATTGGAGGCACGAATCATTTTGAAGAAGTAAAGGCTGATTTTATTGATACAATCATTCAATTAAATATGAAAGCCCTGGTGCTCCTGACGCATCAGTTATTGCCACTACTTAAATCAAATAGGGAATCTTTCATTCTCAATATAGCAGGTATAGCAGCCTTTGGCCCGATGCCATATAAAACAATTTATCCTGCCTCAAAAGCTTTTGTTTCTTCCTTTTCGAGAGGATTAAATGCCGAATTAAAAGGCAATAATGTGTCCGTTAGTGTAGCATATCCGGGGGGAATGGCTACAAATTCCGAAGTGGTTGAAAGAATGAATAGATATAATTTTTTAGTTAAAAGTACTTTTTTATCTCCGGGGAAAACGGCTAAAATCCTCATCAGAAAAACACTTGATCACAGAACTGTAATTGTTCCGGGGTTGGCAAATAAGATGAGCCGGCTATTTATTAAATTTATTCCTGAAGATGTTAGACTGAATATCTTCAGCCGAAATTTGCAAAAGGAGATGCTGGTAAATCCAGCTTAATTGAAGGAATACTTTTTTATCTATACTCATAATTGTTGTTTCTAAGACAATCAACCGTTTTAAGCGAAAAAGACAGATAAAGCATGGATCGTCAAAAATCAAATAAGTTTTTTGTTAGGTTACTATTGATATTCATTATCCATTTTATCTTTAAAATTGGAGACCAGTCTATTAATGTTTTCTCTGATTTCACTATTCGTGGAACTGTGTTTTCGTTATATTTTGTCATATACTGGATTTGTGCCTGGTATATCGCTGCATTTTTTCACAGGAAAATTCAACAGAAACAAAAGGATTCCATTCTAAACAAAAAACGATTCACCTTCTTGCTTTTTTTATTTCATTTTACTTTTGGCTTTCTGGCTTCCTTTCTTGCCAATTGGTTCTATCGTCTGTGGGACATTTATTTTTTCGAAATGGGTGATGCTTGGGCAAGTGTGTGGCTTTTAAACCCTGAATTTACGATGAGTCTATTAATGATTTACATGATGGTATTTTCTATTGACATTTATTATAATACCAGCATCAAAGCAAAAGAAGACCAAATCCAGTTGGAAAAATTAAAGCGCGAAAATACTTTGGCACAGTATTTAAATCTGAAATCCCAAATTGAACCTCATTTCCTTTTCAATAGTTTAAGCGTGCTATCGTCAATCATTTACACCGATGTAAACCTGGCGTCAGAGCTTATACTGCGTTTATCAAAAATATTAAGATACGTAATAGAAAAAAATGAATTTATACTGGTTCCACTTAGCGAGGAAATCACATTTTTAGAAAATTATTTGTTTCTGATTCAAACCCGTTTTGATGAGGGAATAATTTTTGAAAACAAGCTGGATAAAGCAATAATTAATTCATCCTACGTACCTCCGTCTTCGCTGCAACTACTTATTGAAAATGCAATTAAACATAACAAATTCACCCAGGATAAGCCGCTTCGAATAAAACTATTTTATGAAAAGGAATACCTGATGGTAAACAATAATGTCCATATTCGGGATGATATGGAAAACTCTACAAAACAAGGTCTTGATAATCTAATTGGGCGTTTCTTACATTTTACTGAAAAGGCTGTAATAATTAATAAAACTGAAACTTCGTTTACAGTCTCTATGCCCGTCTTATCTAAAGAACATTATGAACGTTTTAATATTTGAGGACGAAAAACATACAGCGATTCGCTTGTCAAGTCTTTTAAAGGAGCTTGATGGCAGCATCAAAATTGTTGCAATCATTGGTTCAACGAAGGAAGGCATCCAATGGTTCAAAGAAAATGAAATGCCCGATTTTATATTTCAGGATATTATTTTAAGTGACGGAAACTGCTTTGACATATTTGATGCCGTTGAGTTAAATGCACCAATTATTTTCACTACGGCATTTAGCGAATATGCCCTTCAATCATTTCGGGTAAATAGTATTGATTATCTCGTGAAACCTTACGACAAAGAGGATATAAATAGGGCATTGAAAAAACTCAAAAAGTTTGAAGATGCGTTTCATTTACCTGATAAAAAGCTTTTAAAAGAAATTTTAGATAAACCTGCATTCACACCCAAAAAGCGATTCCTTATAAAGTTGGGTGATAACTATACAATTATTAATAGCAGTGATATTGCATATTTTATTTCTCAAGAGAGCATAACTTTTGCTGTATTGTTCAGCAAGGGAAAATATATTGTTGATTATTCTATAGTTGACCTGTCAAAACAGCTGGATATACATTCTTTTTTTCAAATCAGCAGAAAAATTATACTAAATATTGAAAGTGTTGAAAAAATCATTTCCTGGTTTAATAGCAGGTTAAGGATCAGGACCAACCCACCTATGGATGATGACATCATCGTTAGTCGTGATCGTGTAAAAAGCTTTAAACAATGGTTAGATAGATAAGCCATCGAACTAAAGCAATGAATACGAATCGGATAGTAGAATTATTTTCAATAATTTAATTATTCAAATATTTCTATTGCTGTTATCTGATAAAAATAATAGAACGGAGTATTCAATTACTAAAATGTAAATTGTTTGTTCGTTACATTTCAAATTGCAATATTTACAAAATTTATAAGCTGATCATTTAGTCGATTGATATTTTTAATGCTTACTTTTCACTAATTAGTATATTCATTTTGAGGGGATTGTATATCAATATTATTTTTTTGAATCAACACTCGTTGACGTACATTCAAAATAAAAACGAAGATTTATGGAAGTAAAAAAGACAAAACACCCAAGTGGGTTATACACCCTTTTTTCAACTGAATTCTGGGAGAGGTTTAGTTATTACGGTATGCGGGCCTTGCTTGTATTGTATCTCACAGCTTCATTTGCTGATGGAGGATTTGGGATGGAACGCAGTGCAGCCCTGGAGATATATGCAATATTTACCGGATTGGTTTATGTAACGCCAATTTTGGGAGGTGTCTTGGCTGATAAATTACTAGGTCAAAGAAAGGCAGTATTTATTGGTGGTTTAGTAATGGCCGCAGGGCAGTTTGCTTTGGCTGCTAGTGTCTCTTATGATATTAATTCTAATCTTGCAATGAGAGAGTTTTTACTCTATTGTGGGTTGGGGTTTCTGATATTGGGGAATGGTTTTTTTAAACCCAATATCTCAACTATGGTCGGAGGTTTATATGAAAAGAATGATGCTAGAAAAGATTCGGCATTCACAATCTTTTATATGGGAATTAATCTCGGGGCAATTTTTGCACCACTTGTAGCTGGAACCCTTGGCGAAAATGTGGCCTGGCAGTACGGTTATATGTCTGCTGGAATAGGGATGTTAATTGGTAATATATGGTTTTATGCTCGACGAGTTTCGCTTATGCAGGTTGGTCTTCCTCCGAAAAATGATGAGACTCAAACTTCTTTAATCTATAAAGATTGGTTGGATATATTATTCTATTCCATTGCCTGTATTTTGGTTGTGGCAGGAATTATTAAACTAATTGAATTGTTAAGTGAATCTACCCTCGATATTATCAAACTCAGTGCAACCATTATTGGAATTATTTATTTGTCTTGGACAATTTTTAAAGGGACGAAAGGCAAAACTGAATGGAGTAGGGTAGGTGTAATATTAGTATTGGCAGTTTTTCATGTCATCTTTTGGTCAGGGTTTGAGCAAGCTGGAGGAACTTTCAACCTATTTGCTCAACAAAACACTGACAGAGAGATTTTTGATTGGTTAACTATCCCTACAACAGCTTTTCAGGTTATAAATCCTTTATTCATAGTAATATTGGGAGTTCCATTTTCTTTGTTGTGGATTTGGCTTTCTAAAAAGGGTCATAATCCACGAACACCTTATAAATTTGGTTTTGGGTTATTACTTGTAGGTTTAGGGTTTATACTAATGACTGGGGCTCAAGAGAGAGCAGATTTAGGCAATTTGGTAAGTCCATTATGGTTGATTGGCGTATATTTTCTTCATACTGCTGGAGAACTGTGCATTTCTCCGGTTGGATTGTCTCTAATCACTAAGCTGGCTCCTCCTAAAATAGTTTCGATCATGATGGGACTTTGGATGGCTAGTATTGCGTTAGGCAACTATCTTGCTGGAACAATGGAAGCCATTCTTCATAAGTTTGATTTTGAACTTTATCCATTTATTGCAGGCGAAACAATATTTGCAGCTTTATTGGTGATCGTACTTGGTCCGCTGTTAACAAAAATGATGAAAGGGATTCATTAGTGGATTAAGTAAAAAATATTAAGAAAAGGGCTGAAACATTTTGGGCCTTTTTTTATTTACAGATAATATGAAATTTAAAATAGATTTTAAACCTTATCCTGGCGCCCCATATTTCACTGTTCAGGAGCATCAACGAAGCTATGATTCAGGTGTCACTGAAAATCCAGAGGAATATTTGAAGGGAGCAGAAAAACATCTTCGACGTCTCTTTAATATTCCTTCAGACTTCGGGTTTGATATGGTGGCATTATCCATGAAAAATAATCTTCTGGCTCAAACAGTGACACAGATTGTGAAAGACGATCCTCAGACGGGTATTGAATTTTCCTCCGAAAGTAAATTGATGTTGAGCTCTCCCGGATTACTGGATTTGTCATATTCTTTTCCACAAATCCAAAACATTGTAGAGGAATATGATTATATCCTCATAGATCCGAATGCCAGCCTTGGAATACCGGTCGGTTTTTTAGTAGTTTTTTCTAAAAATAGGCTTACGAAGAGCAATAATTTGTTTAATATTCAGAGTCACAAAAATGAAATATTTCTTCTAAATAAAGTGCTTTTAGATTATACCGAAAAAGGGATAGAAACCCTTTTAAGGGAATCGAACTATAAAGCTGCATTATTGCATCATATGATTGAAACCAGTAATTATTTAAGCCCGGTTGGTGAAAAGAAATTTAGATCAAAAACCATGATCATAGCTGAATGTGATCCTGAATTTCTGGTTAAGATCAAGAAAATGGGATATGAAGTTGGTGTTCAAAAGAACGGCGAAAAACTTTTAATTACCATAGCAAATTATCCAACGAATTCTAAAGAGCTGGTTGAGATGTTTTCAGACAGGGTTGGTGTGTTTTAATCACTCTTCCGGCATATCGAGCAATTGAGATTAGAACCCCAAGAGAATTATTGAATTATGAAAACTAAACCAAAAACAGAAAAGAAGTTTGATGCAGTAAAAATGATGCGTGATATTCGTAATAAAATCGATACAGAAATTGCAGGGATGACATTTGAACAAGAACGAGAATACTTCAAAAGTGGAGTTGAAAATTTCCTAAAATAAATAAAATCAGACAATTGACAGTTGAATATAATTATGGCCTTAACCTGAGGCCATGGTGGGTCAAATTGTCTCGCTAAATTCAATCCTCCTCAGGCATGATGATCCAAAGGATTATATATACGATGGTTCCGGGAAATGCAGCACTTAGAATACTGATGAAAATATAGGCAATACGGACAATTGTGACGTCCCATCCCAACCACTTGGCAATACCACCACAAACTCCACCCAATATTTTATCCCTGGATCTTAATAATTTTACTGATGACATATTTTCCATTTTGATTTTAGATTATCTAATTTAATATTCATTTCTTTCAATCGCAAAACCGTGGTCAGAATTACTATTTGATCTTTGGTTTATATTGAACTTCATAAAGAAAAGCACAAACATAAGAATTGCAAAAATCAGCAATTGCAATATTGTGATGATTAAATTATATCTGATTATCTTTTTCATTTGACCACTGGCTCGATGGATCTAAGCAAGGCAATTAACAAAAACTGAGCACTTAAAGTTCGCATTTCCAAATGCGTTTAAATTTCGTATTTCACCTCGCGCAAATAATAATCAATTCACATGCCATTAGAGCCAATTGACTAGTACGCAAAAGGTTAAGATATTAATTACTGGTTATATTGTTCAAAATCGGACAGAAAAATGTTCAAAATTATCGCAGAAGCAGCGAGCTGTCACCATAGCTCAGAAAGCGATAATCCTTTGCCAATGCTTCTTTGTAAATTCCTTTCCAGGCTCCATTTGTAAACGTGGAAATCAAAAGTAATAATGTGGATTTTGGAAGATGAAAATTTGTGAATATACCTCGGGCAGTCCTTATTTTATATCCGGGATAAATAAAAATCTCGGTTGCTCCATTTAGTTCAAACAGGTTGTTTGATTCCATGTAGTTGATTACTTTCTGTAAAGCCTCTTCCAAAGTCAAATCATTGAAAGAGATATTTTCATAGGGCAAGGTTTTGCTTATGAAAAAATCAGCTTCCGGATTATCTTTTAGCAAAACACCATACCAATACAAACTTTCAAGAATTCTCAAAGAGGTTGTTCCAACTGCTATCAGCTTGTTTTTATTTCGAAGCAGGTTTATAATGCAATCCTTTTTGATGGTTATTTGTTCGCTATGCATATTATGCTCCCGGTAATCGCTCGTTTCTACAGGTTTAAAAGTTCCTGCACTCACATGTAACGTTAAATAATCTGTCCCTATATTTTTTGCTTGAAGTTGGTTTAGAATGCCTTCTGTAAAATGTAATCCGGCAGTGGGCGCTGCTACAGCTCCATTATTTTTAGAATATACAGTTTGGTATCTGGATGAATCGTCATGAACCGGTTTCCTTTTTAAATAAGGTGGCAGTGGTGTTTCACCGGTTCTATTGATGATTTCGGCAAAACTACAACCTTCGGTCCAATCAAACCGGATTAGATTTTGTTCGCGGTGATGATAAGATGCCCTGATACTTAAGTCACCCAATTCATTGACCAATTCCCCATCTTTCCATTTTTTCTTGTTACCGATCATACAGAGCCAAACAGAAGATTTTTTGAGAGTCATGGACTCCGAGATATCCCTGGTTGGTAATTCAGGATGAAGGAGAAATATTTCAATATGGGCACCTGTTGACTTTTGAAATTGTAATCTCGCGGCAATCACCCTGGTGTCATTAAAAACCAATAATGAATCAGGAGGAATTAGGGCCGGGACATTCTCAAATATATCATGAGAAATGTTGCCATTTTCCCATATCAGCAACTTGGATTTTGACCTTTCCTTCAACGGATATTTAGCAATTTGCTTTTCCGGCAATTGATAATTGTATTGCTCTATGTTAAAATTAGAATTCACTTATATTTTTTTATGCAAAGCTAAAAAATATCATGGATTGTACTTATGATTGCATTGAGGGAAATATCGATCATTAGTATAAATGAATATTGAAATACATAAATACAGGTTAGATTTCAGGTTTGAAGCGGGAACCTCCCGGGGAGTAATGACCTCAAAAGACAGCTACTTCCTGAAATTATTTGATAGCGATAATCCGGAGATTTTTGGAATCGGGGAGTGTGGACCTTTGGCGGGATTAAGTCCTGATCTTTCCTGGAATTTACAAAGTGCAATTGAGGATTGTGTAAACGATGTCTTGGAGTTAAAAGAGATTAATATTGAAAATATTCCTGAAATTGTTTCAAGCAATTATCCAGCCTTACGGTTTGCCCTGGAAACAGCGGTTCTCGACTTAAAAAATGGCGGCAGACGGGTTTTATTTGAAAATGATTTCACGAATTCTAAAATGTCCATCCCAATAAATGGGCTTGTTTGGATGGGAGATAAGTCATTGATGCTGAGTAGAATCAAAAAAAAAATAGAGGCTGGGTTTGATTGTATTAAAATAAAGATCGGGGCAATCAATTTTGACGAAGAAATAGAGTTGTTGAGATATATTAGAAAAGAATATTCCAAAGACAGGATCACAATTCGCTTAGATGCCAATGGTGCTTTTAAGCCAGAGGATGCTTTGCATATCCTCAATCGGTTATCGAAATTCGACATTCATTCTATCGAACAGCCAATCATGGCAGGCAATTGGGAAGCGATGAGAAAAATCTGTGAAAAATCTGTTATACCAATTGCACTGGATGAAGAGTTGATCGGGATTGACAATACGGATATAAAGGTGCAATTACTGGAAAGCATTAAACCGGCTTTTATTGTATTAAAACCAACCTTGCTTGGTGGCTTCCAGCAAACTGAAGAATGGATTAACCACGCTGAGGAGCGATCAATAGGTTGGTGGATCACTTCGGCTTTAGAATCAAATATTGGTTTAAATGCAATTGCGCAGTTTACCGGAAATTATAAAGTTCAGTTACCACAGGGATTGGGTACCGGCCAGCTTTTTCATAATAATATTTCATCGCCCCTAATCATCGAAAACGGTTTCCTTTTGCATGATCGGAAAAATTCCTGGAACCTGTCAAATCTTGATTAAACCTTTTTAGTTAAATCCTGAATAATTGGTTAAACTTGAGTTATAATTAAACCATTATTATCGACATGAGTACAAGACGTGGATTCCTAAAAAAATCAGCCTTATTTTCCTCGATAGCAGGAACTCTGGGTATTAGTTCAAAAGCTTTCTCTTCAAACTTAATCCTAAAAAAGTCAAACCAGCCGATTGTTATTTCAACATGGCAGCATGGAATACCTGCAAATTCGGCAGCATGGGAGATTTTGAGCAAAGGAGGGAAAGCGATCGATGCTGTTGAGCAAGGTGTAAAAGTGCCCGAGGGAGATCCAAATGTGAGATCGGTAGGATATGGAGGATATCCCGACAAGGATGGCCGGGTGACCCTGGACGCTTGTATCATGGATGAAAATCAACAAGCCGGAAGTGTCGGTTGTATTGAGTATATAAAACACCCGATTTCTGTAGCCAGGCTTGTTATGGACAAAACACCACATGTGATGTTGGTTGGAGTGGGAGCATTGGAGTTTGCATTGAATCAAGGATTTAGCAAAGAGAACCTATTGACTCCTCAAACACTCAAAGAGTGGGAGGCAATGCAGGAAGAATTTAAAAAGAAGAAATCCATTATTAACATTGAAAATCACGATACCATTGGAATGCTGGCTATCGACAAGAATGGCGATTTATCGGGTTCATGCACAACAAGCGGATTGGCCAATAAGCTCCATGGCAGGGTAGGGGATTCTCCCATTATCGGAGCCGGTTTATTTGTTGATAATGAAGTTGGTGGCGCCTGTGCTACAGGAGTTGGTGAGGAGGTAATCAAACAAGCAGGATGCGCCATGGTTGTTGAATTGATGAGAAACGGAGCTGATCCGGAAGCGGCTTGTAAAGAAATAGTCAATCGGATTAACCGAACAAATAATAATTCGAGAGATTTCCAGGTAGGTTTTCTTGCCTTGCGGAAAGATGGTTTATTTGGCGCATTTTCACTGGTGAAGGGTTTTAATTATGCGGTTTATGACGAAAAGGGAAACAATATGATCGACAGCCCCTATTATGTTTGATTTATCGTATTCAGGATACTGCATGCCACAATTCCGGCAGTTTCTGTTCGCAATCTGTGATTCCCTAGTTTGACCGTTTGAAATCCATTGTTTCTGGCTTGTAAAATTTCTTCAGGTGAAAACCCACCTTCCGGGCCGATAAGGATTATGTAATTTCCATTTGCTTTTGCCAGGTCCTTGAGATATTTCGGTGATTCCGGGTCAAGATATGCAATAAACTTTTGACCACTGAAGTCAGTCGATAACAGTTCATTAAGGTTTTCCACACCTGTCAATTCCGGTAAATAAGCTCTGATGGATTGCTTCATGGCGCTGATTGCTTTTTTTCGAAACCTTTCAATATTTATCCTATTTCTTTCTGAATAAGCTGATTGAAAAAATGTGATTTTATCAACTCCGATCTCAACGGCTTTTTCGATGAACCATTCTGTCCGGTCAGAGTTTTTTGTTGGAGCTATCGCAATGTGAATTGAAAAAGGAGTCTTTTTTATACTTTGTGTGGAAATAACTTTAAACTGACATTTCTTTGGATTAAGATCTATTAACTCAGCTATGAAGATATTTCCTTTTCCGTCTGTAATGTCAATTTCATCTCCTGTCTTTTTCCTGAGCACTTTTACGCAGTGCCTCGATTCTTCAATATCAAGACAATTTTCAACATCATTTATCCCAGGGCTGAAGAATAATGGCATTTAGTTTAATCGAACATGGAATTTACTAGATCAATATATGCTTGCATCGCATCTTCTCTGGCCATGTCTCGCAGACTTGCCCAGGAGTCGTATTTTGCTATTGCCTTAAAGTCAAATCCACCGGGGCGGTCTCCTTGTACATTTCCTTCCGTAGCCTGTTTGTAGAGGCCATACATTTTGAGCAAATTTGAGTTGGAAGGTCTGGTATCCAGAGTTTGAACCCTTTCTGCTGCAGATTTAAATAATTCGTTTATATCCATAGTTTTTTAATAAAAAAGGCCATTTTTCAATGGCCTTTACATGTGTTTATGATCGATCAGAAACTTCTACATAAGGCCTTTCAGTTGCCCCGACATATATTTGTCTTGGACGACCTATGGGCTCATTATGAGCTCTCATTTCTTTCCATTGTGCAATCCATCCCGGTAATCTGCCAATACTGAACATAACAGGGAACATTTCAATTGGAATTCCAATAGCCTTCATGATGATTCCTGAATAAAAATCAACATTGGGATAGAGTTTTCTTTCGATAAAATATTCATCCTTTAATGCAGCTTCTTCCAGGTGTTTCGCAATTTCAAATTCCGGCTCATCAACGCCTAATCGCTCAAGTATTTTGTCAGCTTGTTTTTTGAGAATTTGAGCTCTCGGGTCAAAGTTTTTATATACTCTATGTCCAAATCCCATCAGCCTGAATGGATCATTAGGATCTTTTGCTTTGTCCAGGAATTTTTTTGCATCACCTCCGTTATCAATGATGTTTTTAAGCATTTCAATTACTTTTTGATTTGCTCCCCCGTGCAATGGTCCCCAAAGGGCATTGATTCCCGCTGCAACTGAGGCATATAGATTAGCATGCGAAGATCCTACTATCCGAACTGTTGAAGTAGAGCAATTCTGTTCGTGATCAGCGTGCAGAATGAAAATTTTCTCCATTGCATCTGCCACGATTGGATCAATCTCATATTCTTCGGTAGGCAGGTTAAACATCATTTTCATGAAATTGCCTACATAATCCAGGTTGTTGTCCGGATAGTTAGCCTTAATACCTCTGGCATTAGTAAATGACCATGAGACTAGCGTTGGAATTTTAGCCAGCAACCTCAATATGGTAAGATTGATTTTTTCAGCAGACCTGTTTGGGTCGAGTGACTCTGGGAAAAATGCAGTTAATGATGTCGCCAGTGATGATAAAACACCCATTGGATGTGCGGTTGAAGGGAATCCCTGTAGGATTTTCTTCATATCTTCATGCACTAATTGATGCTTTTTTATATCAGACTTAAAGTCAAATAATTCCTGTCCGGTGGGAAGTTCACCATAGATCAATAAATATGCTACTTCTAAAAATGTAGATTTTTCTGCAAGTTGTTCGATGGGATATCCACGGTATCTCAATATCCCTTTTTCACCATCGAGGAAGGTTACCGAGCTTTGCGTGGAACCGGTATTTTTAAAACCGGTGTCCAGGGTGATCATACCGCTTTCTGCCCTTAGCTTGCTGATGTCAAACCCTTTTTCTTGTTCCGTGCCTTCAATAATCGGCAACTTGTATTCTTTACCATTAACCTTTAGTTCTGCAAATTCTGCCATTTCTCTTTCCCTTTAATTTAAAAATTATATTTATTTCAATTGATTAATTATTTCCTAATATAAGCGGAAGGCCTTCTTTGCCACCACCAACAATAACAACTTTAGCATTCGGAGATTTAGACAATTCCAAAGTGGCTTCAATACCTCGTTGTTTAAGTATTTCTTCCGTTAAACTTGAATTGATGATCTCGTTAAATGCGGCGATGCCCTCTGCTTCAATTCTCTTTCTTTCAGCTTCGCTCTTTTCCCTATCCAATCTAAACTTGTAAGCCAATGCTTCCTGTTCTTGTTGTAATTTCGATTCAATTGCATTTTTAATCTGATCAGGAAGATTGATGGATCTAATTAACAGCGCCTGCATCTGAATATTGTTATCTTTGCTTTTTAGTATTTTCTCTGTTTCTTCGACAATTGCATCTTCTACTTCAGCTCTTTTGGTTGAGTAAATTTCTTCGGCTGTAAATCTACCCATTACTCTTCGCACGGTTGATCGTACTTCTGGTTTAACCAATAATTCCACATATTTCTCCCCAAAAAATTCATGCAGGTAGGGTATCTGTTTATAAATCGGGAAAAACCTAACAGATACATCAACAGATACAGAGAGACCGCTTTTGTCAAGCACATCCATTTTTTCATTGATAATATTTTCTCTGACGTTATAAACATATATGTTATTCCAGGGTGCTTTTATATGAAAGCCGGGTTTATAACTTATATCGAAATCAGTACCCCCCTGAAACCGCTTATACAATACGCCTCTTTCACCAGCTTTGATTGTGATGAAAATTTCTGAGGATAGATATAACACGACCATTATTGCAATGATCCCTGTTATGATGAATGGTAAGAATTTCCTGTTATCCATGATTTGTTAGTTTACTTTTAAATAAGAACAGTTTTATTATAACAACCTTTTTAATTATTGAGTTCCTTCCAGACCAAAGCACTGGCACCCATTACCGCCGCATTCGTTTCTGTAAGTCCTGAAGGAAGTATTTTCACTTTATTTTTAAATATTTTCAACAAATTCAATTCCATGTGTCGTTTAGTAGGCTCGAAAATTAATTCACCTGCATTTGCCCATCCGCCAAAAAGGAATATTGCTTCCGGACTTGTATGAGCTACGGTGTCGGCTAAAGCTTCTCCCAGATATTTTCCAGTCAATTCAAATGCCTCCAAGGCAATATTATCACCTTTTTTTGCCGCTTCGGAAATCATCTTTGCGGTTAGCTGATTGAATGTGACATCCCGGAATTCAGAATCTTCAATGGAATCAGCTAACAGTTCGAATATGGTTCTTTTAATTCCTGAAGCTGAGGCATAAGTTTCAAGAGAACCTCGTCTGCCGGTAGGGCACATTCTTCCATTTCTCATAATTGTTAAATGTCCTAATTCTCCGGCAAATCCATCATGACCATAAACGAGTTCTCCATTTACTACCAGGCCACTGCCCAACCCTGTCCCCAGGGTGATAATAATGAAGTTATCCATATGTTTTGCCCCGCCATATACCATCTCTCCAATAGCAGCAGCATTGGCGTCGTTTGTGAGAAACATGGGTAAATCATAATATTTTTTGAATAACTCTACAAAAGGGACTATCCCTTCCCAGGATAGATTAGGAGCATATTCGATGGTGCCTCTATAAAAATTTCCGTTTGGTGCGCCTAAACCAATCCCTTTAATATAAATGGGTTCAGTGATTTTTGAAGTTACATCATCGATTGCTGATTTTAAATACTCTAAAAAGTCATTAATATCCTTTTTTTCAGTGGTTGATATAGAACCATCAGCAAGGCAATTTCCTTCCTTGTCCACAATTCCATATTTAGTAAAAGTGCCTCCTATATCTATTCCTACAGCTACTTCTGTCATTTTAGGCTTATTTTATATTTCAAAATTAGTCTCTCATTTTTTATTCAATGTGATCTTTATAACCAAACCAGTGAAATTTATTTATTGATTATGTTAAAATCAATAAACGGTATAGTATTTCGGATTATAATATCTATTAAACCATGAGCTTTATGGAACATCGGTTTTGCAGATATAGCTAAATCAGATTCCCGTTTTATTAGAAAAAATTTAAAACCAAACACTAAACTGAATGGCATGTCTATGCAGCTATTTTCCGGTCCATCAATTTGGACCTCACCCGATACTGAACCAGTTAAAGCCATAAAGCTGTGTTTGGATTTTGCGAATTAAAAAATAATTAAATCGCCGTTAAAAATCACAATTTTCGACGCCTTGCTAAATTATGAAAAAATCGCGTAAATTGTTAAGAGTCTGATAGAAAATTCTTTATCCTACTTTAAACAACTGCACTTCTATGATTAAGTAAGAATGCGAGCAATCCAGGCTACCATATTTTGTAATAATCCTGTTTTACAAATCATTTTGCTTCCTGGAAAACCCTCCTTTTTTATCATCAACGATCAAGGTAAGAGATCATACCTCCTAGTTGAATTTGTTGATAGATTCGACATTTGTAAATTATAGAAAATCATAGATAAAAACCGCCTACTGGATAATGTGGCTAAATGAAAAAAAAAGGGCCGAAGCCCCTTTTAATATTTGTACTTTGCTTTTAATTAAGCGTTTTTGTCATTACAATTCAGATCGGTAAATGCTTCTTTCAATCTCTCAACGAAGCTTACTTCACCATGTCTCACCCAGGCTCTTGGATCGTAATATTTCTTATTTGGCATTTCGTCACCTTCTGGATTTCCTATCTGGCCTTGTAAATAAGCATCTTTTTCATCCATATATTTCTTAACACCCGCTGTGAATGCCCACTGCATATCGGTATCAAGATTCATTTTAATAGCTCCATATTCAATTGCTTCAGTTATTTTAGATTTTTCAGAACCTGAACCACCGTGGAATACAAAGTTGACCGGATTTGGTTCTGTGCTGTATTTTTCCTGGATATAAGTTTGAGAATTTTTGAGAATTTCCGGCGTAAGCACAACATTTCCAGGCTTGTAAACACCGTGAACATTTCCAAAAGCAGCAGCAATTGTGAAGTTGTCACTTATTTTCTTCAACTCTTCATAAGCATAGGCAACTTCTTCAGGTTGAGTGTATAGTTTAGAGCTATCCATATTTGTATTGTCAACGCCATCTTCTTCACCGCCCGTGACGCCAAGTTCAATTTCAAGTGTCATACCAATCTTAGCCATTCTCTCTAAATATCGCTTGCTTGTTTCGATGTTGTCTTCAATTGATTCTACTGAAAGGTCAATCATATGTGAGCTGTAAAGAGGTTTGCCATGAACTTTATGGTATTCCTCACCGGCATCTAATAAACCGTCGATCCAGGGCAGTAACTTTCTTGCGGCATGGTCTGTATGAAGAATTACAGGGACTCCGTAAGCATCAGCCATTTGATGTACGTGCATTGCTCCTGAAACGCCACCCGCGATCGCACATTTTTGTCCGTCATTGCTGAGGCTTTTACCAGCAAAAAACACAGCCCCACCATTGGAGAACTGAACAATTACAGGAGAATTTACAGCTTTGGCAGTTTCAATAACCGCATTTACCGTGTGTGAACTTATAACATTGACTGCTGGTATAGCAAAATCATTTTCATTTGCATAACGAAATAGTTGGCTTACTTCTTCACCAAATAATACACCGGATCTAAATTTTGCACTCATGATCTTCTTTATTTATTTTAGTTAAACTTAAATATAATTGTGATACTCAAATTAAGCCGCAAAGATAACCAAATAAACGAATTGAAACCATGATTCTGCCATCAATAATTAGAGTCTGTTCATAAACTCCCATCCACCAAGGTTTGTGTCTTCACAAACCTTTATTCAACCTTGGTATGTACAGTGAAGACAAAGCCCATGGTGAATATTATGACTTTAAAGACATGCTCTTTTTAGAGAACCTCTTTATGCTGGAATAATGTTGATTTATCAGCATTTTTTGGATACTGCAACATACCATATTGCACAATTGCTGATAAAAGCCGTAGCAGATTAATATATACCCGGTATAACTTTATAAGGAACGGCTTTGCAATATTCTTCCCAGTATTTACCATACTTCAAACGGCATTTTACATCATCTCGTTTGGCTCGGTGGAATAGCAATATCGTTAGATAAAACACATAGAAATAGGGCATAAAATTTGTAAATAAGGCTGGAAGCGACCAACACAACGCACCGAGTATTTCACCAACATAATGAAAATGGCGGGAAATGCCCCACCAGCCATCTACCAATAAAATACTACTGTGTTTTTCACCATTTTTATCTGTGTATTCCGCATTGATGATTTTGGCCCTGTGGCCCCATATTCTATAATCCCCATTATTTGCCCTAACATTAAATCGCTGGCGATTCATATTGGTTTTACTGTAAAATCCAATTAACGCTACAATGATGAGTATGGCTGATAATCCGGCTCCTAATTGTACCGGATGCTGTACCAGGTAATGGGCGGTTAAAGTATAAACCGCCGGAATCCAGACCATGACTCCCCATACAATATAATATCCTGCACGGTCTTCCTGAATGTCCATAGTTTTGAAATATCCAGATTCATAGTAAAAAAATATGGCGCAATAAATTATCTGTAATACAACGGAAACGATCATTGAATCACTGATGCCGTATAATTCATGTTGTTTGGCAGCATATGCAATAATGAGTATTGACCAGCCCATCATACCAAATCGGGCGTTCGTGAAATGTTTCACATTTATTCCCAGAATGTGAGGATAAAGATCTGTTCCCCAATAGTAATCGAATAATGGATTTCCGCTCGTTCCACTGTCGGGGGTGCTTGGGCGGTATAATCCTTTGAAATAAAGAAGAAGGCAAAACAACAGACTGAAAATGTTCAATGCCCCCAATATCTCGCCAAAATGGTCATATATAATTGAAGGATTGAATAATTTAAGCTGAAACCCGAATAGCCAAAACAGTAGGAGGGTAGTTATAAATGCCAAAAAACCATTGTTTTTGTACACCGGAATATATCCATTGGGGGTTTTCGGGCCATATACAGTTTTGCCCGGCAGTATTTTCATTAATAATAATTCAATGGCTGCGTAAATGCTTAAAATAGTCCAGGCAGTTTTCGATCCCCAAAAAACGGGCGCCCAAATTTTATAAATACCATTGAAAAATCCTTCATCGATAAAAAACTGAAAAAGCCCGGTCAATGAACCATTGAGATAATGATTTGTGTACCAAAAAAGTATGGCAGTGAGTGGAGTTAAAATGATGATAATTATTACTGACAGGTTCCGTACAATAGGGTGATCGGTGTAATAGAGTTTTTTATTTTGATCCATTCTTTTCTGACTTTTATCCATTTGGCAATACGGTTATCTCATTGTCGTATGGCCAAAATGCAACTATAAAATGTTTCTTGAATATAGCACGGAAATGATTGAGATGAAACAAAGAGGTTAATAGGATCGTGTGTGGCAACTAAACCAACTTTTTGCTTTAGGATACTTTTCGCTATCGTGAATCACTAAATTCAGCATGATTATTTCATCTCCATTCGACTACATTCCCTCTTTCTTTATTCAGCATTTTTTGAGGGATGGCTTTTTTTATCTCTTCTGACAGTAAGTTCAACAATCTTTTTTTCGAATAATTCCTTGTATAGGCAAAACTCACCTCTCTGAGTGGAGTAGTTGTATCAAAGCGCTTTACCACAGTTTTCAAATTTTCATGATTTTCAATAACTGCCAATTCCGGTAACATGGTAAACCCGCCTTCCGTCTCCACTAGTTTTTTAATGGTTTCCAATGAGCCACTTTCATATTCAAAGTGAAAATTGTCTTTTAAATCTGCTTTATAACTACATAAATTAACTACCTGTGATCGGAAGCAATGCCCATCGCTTAGTAGCCATAAATCCGGGCTGGCCAACTCGCTGGTTTTTATAATACTTTTTGAAGCAAAAGTGTGGGACTTATTTGTATAAAGTAGCATTTCCTCATAGAAAAGGGGTTGTTCAATAATACTTTTTTCATGAAGTGGTGTTACCAATATGCCTACATCGAGGAGGTCTTTTTTCAGATGTTCTATCATTTCTTCCGTCAGTAGTTCTGCCACTTTCACTTTGATATCAGGATATTTCCTGGTGAAACTTCCGATGAACAACGGAAGCAGGTATGGCGCCAATGATGGTATAATTCCGATTGTTATTTCCCCTGATATCGAATTGCTAAAATCAGAGACCAACTCTTCAATTTTTTTTGATTCAGAAATAGCGATGCGGGATTGTGCAATTATTTTTTCTCCGATTTCCGTAGGAATAACTGGCTGTTTTGTTCGGTCGAAAATGGTAACCCCCAGATCATCTTCCAGCTTTTTTATTTGCATACTTAAGGTAGGCTGGGTTACAAAGCATTTTTCAGATGCTGTCACAAAATGGCGGTAGGTATCAACTGCAATGATGTATTCTAATTGTATTAATGTAATCATATTACAAATATAGAATTTATCTATAATAATATAAAAACAATCGATTTGACTTATAATCTATTACTCTGCACCTTTGCATCGTTAATACATTTAATCATTTAAAAAAAAGAAAAAATGGAAACATCACAGGAGCAAATAAACGTAATGCCAAGGATTGGCGACATAGCCCCGGATTTTGAGGCGGTAACAACTAAAGGGAATATTAAATTTTCTGATTTTGCAAAGGATAAATGGACGGTTTTTTTCTCGCACCCTGCTGATTTTACACCGGTTTGTACAACGGAAATGAGCGGATTTGCGCAAAGAAAAACAGATTTTGAAGCGCTTAATGCAGAGCTATTAGGTTTGAGTATTGACAGTATTCATTCACATTTGGCATGGGTAAACAACGTGAAGGAAAAAACGGGAGTGTATTTCGATTTCCCGATCATTGCGGATATCGACATGAAAGTATCCAAACTTTACGGAATGCTGCAACCAAATGAAAGCGAAACTGCAGCAGTCCGGGCGGTATTCTTTATCGATCCAAATAAAAAGATACGATTGGTCATGTATTATCCACTCAATGTCGGAAGAAATATGGAAGAGATATTGCGGGTTCTGGAAGCTTTGCAGGTTTCAGATGAGCACGGAGTTGCCATGCCATTGAATTGGAAAAAAGGTGATAAAGTAATCATAAAACCACCAAAAAATTTGGATGAAATGAATGACCGGTTAAATGACGATACCTGCGAGCGAACGGATTTTTATTTGTGCAAAAGAGATTTGTAATTACTGGTGTCCGACTAAATCCCCCTTGGAGAAGGGGGTTGGGGGATTGATAGTGAAAATCAATGAATTAATATGAATTTAATTTTCTCTCGCCACTAGTAATTTGTAATAGATAAAATTAAAAATAAGGTATTTTAAAATTATAGCGTAATGAAAAATTTAATAGGAATAGATAAAGAAAAGGCTAATGCCTTGAGTGATAAGTTAAACTACTTATTAGCTGATTATCAGCTGTTTTATCAGAATTTGAGAGGGCTGCACTGGAATATAAAAGGCAAGGAATTTTTTGAATTGCACCTGAAGTTCGAAGAACTATACGATGATGCAGTAATAAAGGTGGATGAAATTGCAGAAAGGATCCTGACACTCGGAGGCGAGCCTTTACACACCTTTTCCGATTACCTTAAGGCATCCGTGATTGACGAGGAAAAAGGAATTACGAACGGCAGAACCGGTGTTGAGATAATAGTAAAGAACTTTTCTGTGCTCATACAAAAAGAACGGGAAATACTGAGTTTGGCAGCCGGTGCAGATGACGAAGGTACGGTAAGTCAGATGAGTGATTATATCACTGAAACTGAAAAGACACTTTGGATGTTGAATGCATATTTGAGGTAGGTTAGTATGGTTGGTTAATGGTGTATGGTCAATAGTAAGCCGTTGTAACGAGCAAAGGCTGCTATTGGCCATTTTTTTTCACTCAATTCAAAACGGCATACATCTGATAGTTTTTATAGAATTTCCATTTGAACAAAAGGATTGTTTAAAAGGATATCGTATTTAAAAATTTCACAGTTAATAATGTCTTCAAGCATTACCTTCACGAATCTTCAGCAAAACAAGGTCAGATGGCTTTATATTCTTTTCTTGCTACGGTCTGATACTCGAAGAATTCAAGCTCTCCATTGGGCAAAAGTTGGGTTTTTAAAAATATCTAAAAACGGGCTTTAAGGGTTTTGTTTCTTTAGGCCAGTCTGGGGAAAGATCAACCTGCCGGAAACAGATTCCAACCTTTTTTTCACATGATACATTATTGATAAAGATAATTGGCTGGTAGTTCATTTCTTTTCCTTTGATGAAAAGAAACGAACCAAAGAAAAATCAAGACAAAACAATGCTCCCGCCCGCTTTGCCACGCTCCCCCCGCTGTTTTGTCGGGCCAACACGCACTGAAGACAACTTAACCAACCATTTTATGGGATTATAATAAGGTCATCCATGCGGCCTAAAAACCAGCATTCGTTTAACCCTCTTTTTTGAAATAGATACAGGTTAAGACGATGAGTCGTTTTTTTCAAATTTTGAAAGGAGCTTGTTGGTTTGGATAATCAGCTTTTTTTTAAAAAATGGAGTCCAGCCCATTAAGAAACCTGTGAAGCCAAATGCTTGTCTCGACCACCTGTACAGATCAAATTTGTCAATATGTTCGATGATTTTTCCGTCCTGAAATTTAAATTCCGCCTTTATTCTATTATGAACTTTTCTTCCTGTTTTACTAAAAGTATAAAATGCCTCCCAATCGACGTGTCCTTCCTGATTATCAGCTTCAATATTTGAAAATTTGACGACGAAATCTTTTCCTTTTTGACTGTCGCACAGCATCCGCCACATATTCATAGCCTTTTCGCCTTTTAATAATCCGAAAGCAGGATCTTCAAAAACAACCTCTTTGTGGTAGCATGCAACCATTCCCTCTGCGTCAAGATTTGCGAAAGCTGTGTAAAAATTTTCAATTATATTCTTCATTTAATCTTATTTTATGAATCGGGAAGTTACCAAAATTTTGCGATCGGTTAAATAGCGTTATTAATTCAGCGATATTATAATATGATAAATATTATTTCGTCTTGGATCAAATTCCCCTCCACGCTGTCGCTGAAGCTTTAGCGTAGGCGCCTTGGAGGGGTTAGGGGCGGGTTTTACTGAAAAAGTTGAATCTGAAAATCGTAAACTATGCTCACCATTTTAATAATCTTACCACAATCACTTTCCTTTTTGAAATTGCAAAAATTGTATCCCCGAATTTCAAATCAATAAAATTGTTGAAATCAATATGCTGTTCTTTGAGTAAATCATAAAAAGATGCTTTTAAATTTTGCTTCAACCGAAACCGTTCCTTTCTGTAAAAATTGGTATTGAATAAAACGACTGAACTTTTATTTTTATCTTTTATTAAAAAACCAAGAACTTTCACATTGTCTGTCTTTAGAATTGAAAGACTATTCCCCTTAAAAATCCATGGATATTTGGTCTTAATTGCTTCGATCTTCCTGATAAAAGAAATGATATGGAGGCTTGTGTCCCAATTCAACGAGTTTTTATAAAACAGTGCCAATCGTTGTGTAGAGAAATATTCTATTTCTTTTTTGCTAAAATTTAGTCCTGTATTTACAGGTAATTGTTCATTTAATTCAAACCCGTTGTGAATAAAGGGAATGGCATTTGGTAAGATATTAAATAGAATCCATGCTGATTTTTTCTTTTCAATCTTATTGTAGCTGTACCTTGGAGAGTTGTGGGTTTCTGCCGCTCCGAAGAATGGCAAAGGATTCTTTTCCCGGGCAGACATGATTATCTTTCGAAATCCATTTCTTTTGGAAATTTTATACCAGGTATCCCCAATCACAGCGTTGTAACCATCTTTTTTTGTCGCTTCCTTGTTATCAAAGTTTTCATCCCAAAAAGCAAATGATGGATCAATATCTCTCGCTTTATTAATGATTTCACCTTTTAATTTGCTGGGTAGTGCATGACCCATATCTATCATAGCTCCATCAATACCAAATGTTTTTTGATAATAGGGGATAATGTCCGTTATGTAATTCCAAAGCTCGTGATTGGCGTGCGCTTCCCGGGCCAGTTCCGGATCATAGAACCGAATCGTGTTGTATGCGATATAATTAAAATTGTTATCCTTTTGATAATCATAATTATAAAGCCTCAAATAAGTGACGTCTGACCAGGGAGGTTGCAGATCGTCAGGTGGCCAATCGGCAAAAGCGCTTGCGACCTTCAGTCTTCGATCACCTTTTATTGCAGTATATTTACCATTGTTTTTTTTAATCTCAGAAGGCGCAGGCGGGATGCCGAATGAATTCCTGTACATTCGATTGGGTGGGATAAATTTTCCTTTGCCTTTAGGCACTTCCAAAATAAGCTCAAGTTCATGTTTTGGGAACTTTGGTGGTCCGTATTTCATATTTTCATCTATCCAGTAAAACCATTCTGGCTTTTCGCGAATTATATCTGAATCTATGGCAGCGGTTCTAAAAATAAACTCCTGAACTACTTTTATATCCAGTAAATGAGCCGCCTGGATGAGGGCTTTATATTGATCCTCCGGAGAAATGTCTACAATGGGATCTGCAAGCAAGGGGTCGATTTTATAAGGATCTTTAATGGCATACGGAGATCCCAAATCCCCCTTTCTACCATTAATACCTATTTCAGTAATTGGAAGTAAATGAATGGTGTTGACTCCAAGCTTTTTGATGTATGGCAAAAGAGCGATGGTTTTAATAAAAGTACCGGTTTCTCTTATACCATCAGCATTCAGGGTTAAGTCAGTTGGAGAATCACCAATTTTTCCATCCTGATCATGATCATAGGCAGAAAACAGTCTTGGGAATAAATTATAAATGACAGCATCGTTTGTCCAGCCAGAAATTTTCTTTGATTTGGTTCCTGGAAATTTTAGTATTTCCAATATTCTATCTGTAAGAAAATCATGGTAATTAATCTTAACCCGTGAATTGTTTTCACAATTGAGCCAAATGCCCGGGACAAAAAAGCTGATAATCTCTTTTTTTTGAGCCAGTGTTTCAAGAATATTCTCCAAATAGCTTGATCGCATAAATTTTATTGTTAAAAAGCCATCAAATTAAAGTGATATTTTTTAAATGGTTTCACATTTTTGTTTATTTAAATTTTCAAATTATAAAAAACTCAAAAGCTAAGAACTTATGGAAAAATATATGGGAATTGACGTAGGCGGAACCAACGTGAAACTCGGGATCGTTGACAGAGAAGGTGGCATGGAATCAAAAATTAAATATGCTACAGCCGATTTGCGCGATAGTGGTGATTTCGTCAGCGGGTATTTAGACATTCTTGCAAAGGAATTTGAGAAACACCCGGAGATTATGGAAATCGGAATGGGCATCCCGGGGACTTTTTCACTTGATCGATCAAAATGTCTGGAAATAGCGGCAATTCCGGAGCTTGATGGAGTGGAGATGAAAAAACACCTAAAAGACAGATTTCCAGATAAAGAGTTTTATATAGAAAATGACGCCAATGTAGCTGCATTGGGAGAATATTATTTTTCCGGTTCGCATATACCTGAAAACTATTTATTCGTCACGCTCGGTACGGGTATAGGGAGTGCGGCGATCATCAACAAACAAATATTCAAGGGTGGAGATGGCAATGGTATGGAGCTGGGGCATGTACTATCTAAAAACGGCAAAGAGCTTGAAGAAAATATAGGCAAGAATGGCATCATGAAACGAGCCAAGAGACTGATGGAAAAGAAAAAAACCTCGTTGAGCAAATTAGATGACCTCGATCCCAAGGGAATTGTAAAAGAGGCATTTAAAGGAGATAAGGTATCCATCAAGATATTTAAAGAAGTAGGAGAGTATTTGGGAGAAAGCTTAGTCGGCGCCATCAGGTTGCTGGATATTAAGACCATATTGATAGGAGGAGGGCTTTCTGCGGGTTTGGACCTGATCAAGGACAAACTTGAAGAAACGTTAGAGTACAACCTGACGCCATATTATACAAAAGATATATTTATAAAAAGGGCTGAATTGGGCAATAATGCCGGAATCATCGGCGCTGCCTCGCTATGTTTTAAGTGAGATTAAAAGGTTCAGTGGTTTAGAAGTTCTATGGTTCTATGGTTCAGTTATTCAATTGTTCAAAGGTTCAGGGGTTCAAAGGTTTAGGAGTTCAAGGTTTGGCAACTCAAGAATTTGAGATAATAGCACTGTCCGGGAATTATTCCAAATACCATCATTGCAAAACATTGGATGTTTTCGGGGCATGAGAGGATTAAAAAATAATTTAGAATGGAATTGCTTCAACCGGGAGCCTACTATCATATTTATAACCACGCTAATGGAAATGAAAACATCTTCCGGGAAGATAAAAATTATCACTTCTTTTTAGATAAATATCTTAGATATATCTATCCAGTAGCCGATACCTTGGCTTATTGCCTGATGCCAAATCATTTTCATTTCCTCGTAAAGATGAAAACGCAATTAGATATCCGATGTCTCCAAAGACATCGGATATCTGGTATAGACAACGAAATATCCCTGAAAGAAAAAACATCCGATGTTTTGGAAACATCGGATGTTTCAAAAGAAATAGATGGTTCAGGTCAGCGCGATGATTATAATTATTCAAATAATTTCAAAAATCTATTTCAGTCTTATACAAAAGCAGTCAATAAGGTTTATAACCGAAGGGGAAGTCTTTTTAATCAAGGTTTTAAGAGAAAACGAATAACATCAGATGATTTTCTAAGGGTAGTATTGATTTACATTCACCTTAATCCTGTATTGCATGGATTTTGTAAAACTCCAGGTCAATGGAAGTATAGTTCATATAAGGCGTATTTTATAAATAGCTCTAAAACAAAGGTAAATACCCTGGACGGTATTTCGTTCTTTGGAGACAAAGAAAACTTGTTGTTTTGTCATAAAGATCAAATGATAAATAAGTATTTGGAGGATTTAGAAAAATTTTAAAAACTAAACATCAACACTATCACAAATATTCTCAACTTCAGGAAAAACATTCAATGATTTTAAAGTAACTTATTCTACTCGATCAAGACATCCGATGTTTTTGAAAACATCGGATGTCTCACCCCCCTAATAAAAACTCCCACCTAAGCGGGAGTATAGGAATTTTTTCCTTCGGCATATAGCCTTATTGTGATAAGATTCAAAATATGGATAAGGTATTGCAACCGGAGCCGCATAGCCATGCGGCTTTTCAATAATAAAGTTATATTTTCTCAAATTGTTACTTTTATATAATTGTGGTGATTATGAAAGTAAAATTTTAATATATAGTTATCGAGCCAGGTAAGCACATAAGTCAGGAAGAGATCCTCAGAGAATTTGCAATTGTTAAAAAAGCTGCAAAGGATCACGCTCAGTTTCAGACCTTATACGATCGGTACTTTACAGCTATATTTAGTTTTATATACAGGAAGATTGATGATGAAGATATCACGGCGGATTTAACTTCTCAAACATTTTTGAAGGCTTTGAGAAATTTAAAGAAATATAAGTACAAAGGCGTGCCGTTTTCGGCATGGTTATACAGGATCGCTTCCAATGAAGTAAACAGGTATTATCAGCAGAGTAAAAGAAAACTGGTCTTTTGTTTTCAAGAAACTGAATTCGAAAATTTAATCGAACAACATATTGAGCCGGAGGAAAAATTGGATATTGATGATGTAATCCGGCAGATGCATTCCCTTTGTGAATCGGATATTAAAGTATTGGAGCTTAGGTTTTTTGAAAGCAAAAGCTTTGCCGAGATCGCATTTATAACTGATGTGACAGAGGCCAATGCCAAGATGAGAACGTACCGGGCAATTGAAAAATTGAGGAAATTGTTAAAAGGAGGGAAGGATGACAAAATTTGATATACGGCTGCGTAGAAAGCAGTTTACGCAAGGCAGGATTGAAAGATATAAGGATTTTCGTAATCTCATGGGGAATTATGATAGATCCAGCAGGAAGAGAACCCGGGGATTCATGGTGTTGGTGTTTTTGTTGATTCTACTCCTTGCAGTCTTACTGGCATTTTTCAATAGACCAGATGTGCAAAAAAAGGAATCACCAAAAAACCAGGAGCAATCCATTACCTCGCTTGTGCGAATTAATGATATAGAAAATAAAACGGTTTATAAACTTTAATACCTAAACTGGACGATTCAGAAGAGATGAGAAGTGCTATAATTCTGAGAGTAAAAAGTTTACAAAAAACGCAAGAATACCCATCGGGGCTTTCGAGTATTTTTGGATACCTTTTTAACTCAGTAAGTTAGTACTTATCGCTTTTATGAATCGATCAATTTTGGTAAAAATCAGGGCCCTGATTCTGTAACTATCGTTTAACTTAAATTTTGAATCATGGAATTAAAGAAAAATCCAAGGCTGGATTATCAGAAAAAGTCTGTCCTTTTTTTCAACATCGGACTGGTATTGAGTTTGCTAATTGTGATTTCTGCTTTTGAGTGGAAGTTTATGGAAGATGTTTCAGAGGTGAATCTCAAAGGGTTCATGCCCATTGAAGATGTGCTGAATATCCCCATTACGGTACAAAACCCACCTCCTCCAAAACCTCAACTAAAACAGGTTACAATCATTGAAGTAAAAGATGATGAAATTGATGTGGATGATATTGATTTCAATTTTGATAATATCGAAATAGATAGAATTGAGGAAATTGTAGAATATATCGGGGAGCCGGAAGAAGAGGAGGTTGATGTGACCGTCAGTTTTGCAGAAACCATGCCTTCGTATAAGGGAGGGCTTAAGGCATTTTACAAGTTTGTCGGGCAAAACCTCAAATATCCGGCGCAGGCGAGAAGAATTGGCATCGAAGGGAAAGTGTTTGTGCATTTTGTGGTTGATAAAGACGGAAGTTTAAGCGATATAAAAATTGTCCGTGGAATCGGCGCCGGTTGTGATGAAGAGGTACTGAGGATTATAGAAAAATCTCCGAAATGGAATCCTGGCAAACAAAGGGGCAGGCCGGTAAAAGTGCGGATGATGATGCCCATCACCTTTCAGCTTCAATAAAAGCGCTTTTTTCGGTCTGTGAGTCACAGACCTTGGGGCCAGGATTAAAAAATTCTTTAACTAATTGATAAAGGATAGAGAAGAATCTGGGCAGGGGACTAACGGCCTGATACAGATAAACTACAATAATATAAAAGGTTGCTTATGGTAGCCTTTTCTTCTTTAATATGAAATTTGACTATTTCAAAACATTTCAATCATACCGTATGTTTTCACTCTTTTTAGCAATTATTATTATCTAATATCATTTAATTTCATGATTAAATAAGTAGCACAACTGCTGAGAGATTTTTAGATTAGAATTGCTAATAAAATGTCAAAAGATAATTCCGAAAATCAGGGGGTTTTAGATCGATTTAACCCTGGTTCCATCAAGAGTATTTTCATTCTGTTTTCTATTGTTTTGGTATCCGTCTCCACCCTGTTTTTTGTATTTGTAGAATATGATAAAAAGGTGCACAATGAAAAGTTGATTGAAAAACTATCATTCAAAAATGAATTGGCTCAATACAACAATCTGTTGGAATCCGAGGTGCAAAATGCGCTTAAAAGTAGTTTGCTTTTTAGTATTTCTAATAAAGAAATTGACCGGTTTCAGGCTATTTATTCGCTTAAAATGGCGAAAAAAATATTTACAGATTATCAACAAAAGGCAAGATCACTCGAAGACGATGAATCTATTAAAACAGATATTCAAACCTTAAATGAGGTGATAGCCATCTTCAGCAGACAAGTGACATCAACATTAAATGAAGACGGGAAATTGGCAGAAATTTTATCTAAGAGTACTGATGAAGCCGATTCGCTAACTGATGTTATAATTGTAGAGGAGTCCATGGCAATGGACGTTTCAAAAGCTAAAGAAATGGAATCTGTTTTTAATGATATTCATGATCAATTATTTGTTCTGGGCAATCATATTTCCATGACTCTTGATGATGAAATTAGTGAATTGAGTGCAAAATCATCAGTTGGCCGGTATGTAGTATTTGCCTTGATAATTGTTGTGTTGTTGCTGATTCTTGGATACCTAATTGTAGATAAGCTGAATTCTTCGGTAAAGCAATTCAGTGGTGTGCTTGATGACATTGCTAAGGGAGAACTTCCGGAAGAGGAAATTAATAGTGAAAGGGAGTTTGAACAAATTGTAAGTGCGAGTAATCAATTGGTAAAATATCTGGATGACGCCAGCCAGTTTGCAACTAAAATTGGCGATGGAGATTTTGGATACGAATTTAAGCCTAAAAGCCAGGATGATGCTCTGGGAAATTCGCTGATCGATATGAGAGATCGACTTCAGGAAGTGGCGAGAGAGGATAAAGTCAGGAATTGGATAAATGAGGGGCAGGCAAAATTCGGGGAGATTCTCAGGCAGCACAGTGATAATATCAATGTCCTGGGAACAAAGGTTGTTTCAAATATTGTAGAGTATCTAGGAGCGAGTCAGGGTGCATTATTTGTTTTGAAAGAAGAGGGTGAAAATCAATATCTGGAGTTGCTTTCGGCATATGCCAATAAACGGGAAAAGCATATTGAAAAGAAAATTGAGGTTGGAGAAGGGCTGGCAGGTCAGGCATTTAAAGAAGGAAAGACCATTTACTTGACAGATATCAAGACCGATCATTATGATATTAAAACAGGTTTGGGAACTTCGAGGCCCACGAGCCTGCTAATAGTACCGCTCAAGGAAGAAGAAAGGATTGAAGGGATTATAGAAATTGCCTCCCTGAAAGAAATTGATAAAAACCAGATTGAGTTTATAGAGTCTATAGGAGAGAGTATCGCTTCTTCACTAAACGCTGGGAAAGTAAATCAAACTACTAAAAAATTGCTGGCGGATACTCAGGAAAAGGCCGAAGAGATGAGGGCACAGGAAGAGGAGCTAAGGCAAAATATGGAAGAATTGGCCGCCACCCAGGAGCAGATGGAGCGGCGCAATAAAGAAATGGTAGAGATTCAGCAAAAGCTTACGGAAGAAAAGTACCTGCTAAATGCATTGCTTGGCAGCACCAATGATCGTATTTATTTTAAAGATAAAGAGAGTAAATTTATCAGGGTTAGCAAATCCATGACAGAGCTGTTTGAAAAAGAGGATGAAGGTGAAATAATTGGCAAATCAGATTTTGATTTTGGATTTGAAGAGCATGCCAAAATAGCTTTTGAGGATGAGCAAAAAATAATCAGAACCGCCACGCCTATGATTGATGTTGTAGAAAAAGAAACTTGGGATGACGGCAGCCTGACCTGGGTATCTACCACAAAAAATCCACTGAGAGATTTGGAAGGGAATATTGTCGGGACTTTTGGAATATCCAGGGATGTAACAAAAAACAAGCTAATGGAACTTGGCATGATCAAACGGAAAAACTGGTTTGATAATTTCTTCAAATTTCATACAACAGGTTTTGTAGTGCTGGAGAAAGATGGAAAAGTTGATTTTGCAACCGAGGGTATTCTTTCACAGCTTGGGAGAGATGATTTTTCCGAATTGGTATTTGAAGATATTTTTATTGATAAATCATTCGATAAAGTACTTTTGGAAATAGATTTTGAAAATAAGAAAGATAAAGAAATCCAATTGGAGCTCGTCTTGAATAATGAATCCAAAACAAAGATAAAAATGCTTGTCTTTGCAGGCAGCCAGGAGAATGAAGATGGCTCGCAAAATATTTACCTAATTCAGCAATAGGGTCTGGGAAATTAATATGTCTTCATAGTTGTGAGCCATGAGTAAATAGCTACGAGCCCAGAGAGATTAAAAATCTTAGTCTCTAATTACTAATTTCAAATATGCAATCCAGTCAATAGCTGAGAACATTCCTTTATTTGTCCCTGCCGGTCAATGTCAATTAGTTAAAGTTCAGCTCTTGTTCGCCATGGTTTGTGTCCTCACCATAGTCGTTAACCTAAGAAAAAAATCAGATTTTTGGTAATGAAATTTCAGGATGGGGAATATACCTCTTGCGAGGTAAAAGTTTTAGTTTTCTCCCC
>JAJRQT010000131.1 GCA_024280115.1 Bacteroidota bacterium
AAGATGCCTTTGTCCCAAACTTAGTTTTGAAGGCTTCTCTGTCCAATTCTTTTAGTAATTTCATATGCAATATCTTTTCTATAAGATACAAATTAATTACCTGGTTAACAAGCGTTTGAGACTTAAATGGGTAACCCTATATATCATTTAATACTTCTCCCTCATCAACTCTTATTACCTGATAACCCAGCTCTTTTAATCTTTTGTCTCTTATTTTATCTTCCTCTGTTTTGTGTTGGTGAGATGCTCCATCAATTTCAATAATAAGTTTCAATTTCCTGCATATAAAATCGACGATATAATTATCTATCGAAAATTGTCTGTTGAATTGAAGCCCATAAAACTTTTTAGCCCTCAAAACCTCTGACCACAATACAGCTTCTCCATGAGTACCAAATTTTCTTAAACTCCTCCCCAGGTTTTTTAGCTCTTTGTTATAATATGACTTTTTCATTATCACAGTTTATCTATTTAAATCTACTAAAAACAGGCATCTTTCAAATTGAAAGCCATTGTTTCAAAAAAGATCTCTTTTCTAAATCATATACTACCTTTCATTTAACATCTTCTTTACCAATCCCCCAGCCCCCTTCGCCAAGGGGGAGTGACACCCTTGCTTCCGTTTTTTTATTCCCCCCTTGAAAAGGTCAGGGAGATTGATTTATGCGATTTTTTCATTATCACAGTTTATCTCCTTTAATCAACCACAAATAGGCATCCTCTAAATTAGGTCTCACATTGACAGCCGATTCATAAGGCTTGTTTCTTGAAATACATCTGACTCGGATGTTATCACCAACTCGCATGTGATGCACGATCATCAGCATCTCACTCAGCGCGTCAAATTCTTTTGAAGGAACTTCAAATTGCCAGACATGGCCTTCTGCAGTACTCGTCATATCTGCGGGAGTTCCATGATATTTTAGCTTTCCCTGATTCAACACTGCCATACTGTTGCATGTGCTTGAGATATCCTCAATAATGTGTGTGGAAAAAATGACAATCCTGTTTTTGCTTAGCTCCACCAGCAGGTTACGGAACCGGATGCGCTCCCTCGGATCCAATCCTGCTGTTGGTTCATCTACGACAAGGATTTTTGGCAAATGGAGCAATATCTGCGCAATGCCGATCCTTTGCTTCATACCGCCGGAAAAAGAGCCAATTTTTTCATCTTTACGATCATGCATATTCACCTCCCTGAGGCATTTATGTATCCTGACCTCTCGTTCCTCCTTGTCGTTGATGTTCTTCAGCATGGCCTGATAATTGAGAAATTCCCAGGCAGTCATATTTTCATACGTCCCGAATGCTTGTGGAAGGTAGCCGATCAATCCCTGGAGTTCTTCCCGTTTTTCAGTTGTGTCAATGCCGTTTATCCAGATCTTACCGTAGCTCTGTTCAAATATGCCACAAATGATCCTCATAAGTGTAGTTTTGCCTGCTCCATTCGGCCCTAATAGTCCGAACATCCCATTTCCAATTTCAATAGAAACAGCATCCAAAGCCCTGAATGGTTGTTTTTTCTTTCCGACTACCGGGATCGATTGAACTAATTGATAGTAACTTTTTCTGAGTCCGGAAAACCTTCCATGCAGTCTGTTAATGTTAATTTTATTATTAAAAAGCTTATTCGATGTCACATATACAGCAAGTAGCGCGTACCAAATCAATCCGATGATAATTACAGAGGGCAGGTTATCCCACTGAAAAAAGAAGACGACAAGATTTATTAATGGCAGCAACCAAAACAACAACAGGGTAATTAATTTTTCAATTTTAAATATAATGGATCTCCCATTTCGTTGTTCGCCAGATTTGATTTTTTCGCTAATCGGCTTCCAGACTAAAAAAGTAATCAGATAAACGGATAATGCAATGACAAATGACCAGAAAGGCGCTTCGAGATAGAAAAAGGCAAAATATACTAAAAATCCCAGGAGCGGTAATTGCCAGATTAAGGCTCCGGTCATAGAATAATCTGAGTTTTCTCCCTCTTTGCTAAAATGATCCCGTATAGTCTTACCGGCTTTCCATTGTTGTGCAAAACGGCTTTCCCTGTCATATACCTTTACGAGGTTTTGGATTTTTATTCGCACCTCCTCATCAGCACTAATTAAGGCGGTTGTGGCCTGTTTAAGACTCGTGAGTAAGAAATAAGTTATTCCGGGGATCAATACCAGTGCAAGGATGATATTGGCTAATTGCCAGATAAATGAATACACATTGAAATAAATGAAATATGATGTGGCGAATAAGGCGATAAATTGAATCACTTTTATTTTCCAATCAAGGCCATTGAACCAGTCGATTGCGTTGCTCAATCCCGAATAAAATGTCGGAATGAATATCAGTGTAAAAATGGTGCTGAATGCAAGCCCGCCAATAACAGTAATTGCAAAAGGAGCACCTATGCTGCCCACATATTCGGCCTCTCCCATTGCCAGAGGCATCAGGGCGATAATTGTGGTAATGGCTGTAATAAGGATCGGCCTCACACGCGCCATGCCGGCAACCATAAGCGCCCGGCTCCTTCGGTAGCCTTGTTTTTGCAGAATATTGGTATAATCAATGAGTATGATGCCATTATTTACCACGACTCCCAAAAGGATCAAAAACCCGGTGAGGGTATTGGCATTAAACAGGGAATTGTCTGTGATGATTAATCCTAAAAATGAGCCAATAGCTGCCAATGGAATTGAAAACATCAGCACAATCGGAAGTGAAAAAGATTCAAAAACAGCTGCCAGAATCATATAAATTAGAATAAATGCCGCCGCGATAAGAAAATAAAATTCATCCAGATCAGACTCTTCGTGAATGATTTCTACAGCTACTCCAGAAGGCAGGGACAGTCCGGCTGCGATATCATCAATCTCCAGCCGGGCTGTTTCGAGCAATACATTGGATTCGTTAATGTCCTGCTCAAAACGGTAGGTAATCTCAATTTGTTTTTCCTGATTCACGCGATTGATATTGCGCAGACCTGTGGTGTAGAAGATATCACTCAGCGTCTGCAATTCACGGTTTATAGCGTTTTCATCCGGGATTTCCAAGAGTTTTAAATCACCCATAGACTTCACTTCTTTTTCATGTTGGGCATAATTTTTTATAATAATATCATAGGATTCAGTTCCCTGCTTAAAGGTTGACCCGGAAGATATTTCACTTTGGAAAGAACTTAGCTCTGAAGAGACCGTGGTCAATGGTATGCCAAATTCAGACATCAAATGGATATCAAAATCCATGTGAACCTCCGGCCGGTTGTCAGAAACATTTAAGCGAACGGAACGTATGGATTCCAGCTCTTCGAGATAATATTGAATATCTTCAGCGATATTCTGCATTTTTTCAAAATCCTGACCCTTGATTACGATGCGCTCCTGTTGAGTGCCTATACCTAACAATCTTTGGAAATTTGTGCCCTGCCCCCCAGAACCACCACCCGGACTGCGAAATCGCTGACTCGATTGAGGTTGTTCAAAGCTCAATTCCGCCGTTTCAATATTTTTTACATTTTCTTCAATGAGACTCTTTACATCAGCAATATTTCTTTTATTAATCTCTTGAAAGTCGTCTTTTAAAACCACTGTTATGATGGCATCTTCCTCTTCAATTTTACTTACGATGTCCTGCTTTTCCTCAATATTTTCAATCCTTTTTTCCACTTCACTCACAAGCTTATCAGTCGCATCCAGGGATGAACCTCCTGGCATTGTTACATAAAGCTGAAGCTCATTGGAATCTACTTCCTCAAGTGTATCCACACTGATTGCCAACGTACCGAGAATCGTTACAAAAAATAGAACCACAGCTCCCAAGATTGTTCTTGCAGGGTATCTCATCGAAAATTTCAAGAAAAGAAGATAGACCTGGATCAGTCTATTGCGAGTGGATACGGTTTCAAACAGAGATTTGGTATTGGCACTTCTTTTCATAAAAAAATGCGTCACCATGGGTATGAGTAAGAGCGCAACAAAAAAAGAAACAGAAAGTGTGGAAACAATGGAAACTCCGATATGGTTCCCCATCAATTTTATCAGGTAGTTGTCAGAAAATATAAAAGGCAGAAAAACGGTGATCGTTGTAAGTGTTGCTGCAAATATGGACCGCCAAACCTCTTTGGTTCCAATAAGTACTGCATCATCAAAAGAAGCCTGCTTTGTGGCTTGCCGGTAAATATTTTCCAGTACTACTATGCTGTTATCGAGTAACATGCCGATAGCCAGGGCCATTCCTACAAGTGTAAGACTGTTGATAGATATATCGAAAGCATAGAAAAAATTAAATGCAGTATAAACTGATATTGGTATTGCGAGTCCGATGACCAAAACCAGTTTAAAGTTTTTCAGAAAAACCCACAACACAAAAATCGCAAGCAGTCCACCAACCAGGGCCAACTCGATGATGGAATTGATATTATCTTCCATGATCTCCGCCGTATTGGATTGCACAACGATCTCAATGTCTTTATAGGCCAGTTTTTTATTCAATTGTTCAATCAGTTCAGTGGTCTTGTGGGATAGATCGATCACATTGGCCTGGGCATCATTGACCAGAGTTAGCGTGATGGCATCTTTACCATTTACCCGGCTGTATGATGTTTCCTCTTTAACCCCGAAATAAACCTGTGCAACATCTTTGAGTCTGAGCTCCCGGCTGGGCATGATCCGAATTTCACGGATATCATTTAGATTGGTATATTCTGCGGTTATATTTACAAAATATCTCTTGCCCAAATCAAAAACTCTTCCCGCATATACTTTGTCCATACCATTTTGGTTGATTGCATTTCGTATTTGAAAAGGTGTGACACCCTGGGATTTATAAGCATTAGGATCCAGAATGATTTCCACGGATTTTCCCCTGCCTCCAAAAACATTCACCGCCGCGATCCCATCAATATTCTCAAATTCATCAACGATATCCTCATCTGTAACATTTCTGACCCGGTCAATTCCACCGCTTCCCCTTACCTGCAAACTCATAAATTGATTGGTCATCTGTTGAATGTCCACCTTCTGAACCAATACCGTAAATTCCTCCGGGAGACTTCCCTTTACAGCATCAATTTTCTCCTGAAGCTTAAGGTAGGCGATTTTCATATTGGCACTCTGTAGGTAGGAAATGTAGATG
>JAJRQT010000132.1 GCA_024280115.1 Bacteroidota bacterium
GCACGCCCAGCGTTATCCGATCAGCGGGTATATTTCTATCTTCAGTCCAGAATTTAATTGCTTCTTCTGCATAAGAGTAGGGTGAGTGCTGACCTATTTTTTCGGGTCTCCAAATCCCGGTTTTATCATAAACCATTACGTTAATAAAATCGTAAGCTTCCAGCGACTCCTGGCTGACGGCTTCATGTAATCTAGTAGCGCCAAGAGCGGTGGTTATGCCTTTTCCACGAGCGTGAAGAGCCATCCTCAATTCAATAACGAATGGTGTATATAATTCACCAATTGTTGGCAACAGATTCCATTCGATATCAACATCCACTCCGTCCAGATTATTCTCTTCAACAAAATCCTGGATATCCTTTATGAAAACAGATCTGTATTCTGGATGTAATACAGATTTCCAGACAGTTGTATCTGGCTTACCACCTCCCGCCAATGACACAAATACTTTTAATCCTGCATCATGTCCTTTTTTTACGACAGGAATAATGTCTGCATTACCGCTGAAAACAAGGTTTTTGTCTTTGTCCGGGTTTGCAAAGGCAAGATTGAGATAGGTAAGTTTATCCAACTCCAGTTCATCGATCTGATCAAAATTACCGCCTCCCAGATAGCCAACAACTTTAAAGTCAAGGTCCTCACTGTAAATATCCGGGCCATATTTAAATGTTTTATTTTTACAAGATGCAAAGAGTATAATACAGAGAAATAAGAAGAAGAGTGATCGAGTGTTAGGTAAATCCATGTTTCTATACAATTAAAATTAAAACAGAAATGCTACTATTTCCCGGGGAATTAATCCTGGGTTTAAACTGCTTATTAAATCTAATAAAGAAATAGCAGACTTTAAATATTTGTGGGCTTGGATTCAAAGTCCTGGGCTTTGAGAATCTCTTTTTAAATGGATTCTAATAAAAACTACAAAAAATTATATTCCCCCACATTTTCTAACGGAAGAGGGAAGGCAGATACAAAATATCAGTGGATAAAACTCTATACATTTTGCGCTGAAATTAAATATGATAAATCATCAACCTGCTATGTGGCTATAAATCCATAAATCGTTCTGAAACATTCATGGAATTAACTAGAGTCTGTCCATAAAGTCCGCTATCTGCGTTACGCCTGCCTGCGGTAGGCAGGCTTGCTCTCAAAATGGTCATTTACGAATTGTAAACTCACATTTTTCGAGCTGCTCAAGCCCTTGTCCGCCGTACTTAGTACTAAGGAAGGCGAGGCTTGATAGCGAACTTTCTGAATCAGACAAAGAGTTTATAGACAGGCTCTAACTAGCAAATCATCAGTTTAAAAATCAATTCAAACTACTGAAATCTATCTTGATAATTGTGAATATCAAACATTGCGGGATTTCATGGTGAATCAAATTCCAAAGCAATATCTTAGATCATAGGGTTCAATATGGGATTTGCATTCAGGGCAATTGGGTTTAGAAAAATTTATCATTTAGTGCCACAGACCGAAAATTTTGATTGTTAAATGCTCTGTGAGCCACAGGCCATGGTTTTTTTTATTAATTTGCTTTAAACCCGATTGCCCTAGGATTGCATTAGGTTCCAACAAATAAGAATATTTAATTCGTTAATTATACAATATGAATACCCGGACAATATATTATATAGATGAAAATGAAGATTATCTGGATATTGAAGTAGAAATAGCCTTATCCAGAACACCTGAAAAAAAGTTTGAAGCATATTGTGAAACAATAATAGCGAACTATGCTTTGATGAACATTGACATTGTAAATTATCCGGTCAAAAGAGAAATTTATTATATAGGGGATGAACAAAGCTAATAATAAGTTTCCCACACATTTCAAGGATTTTATTGTTGAGCTTAATAAACATAAAGTAGAGTATATGCTTATTGGTGGCTATGCTTTGGGCGTTTATGGTCATATAAGAGCCACTAATGATTTAGATATATATAATGCTACCGAAGGAAACGCCTTAAAAATGGTTACTGCATGTGTTGCTTATGGAATTCCTGAAGAAAGTATCAATATTGAAATGTTTTTGGTGCAAAAAATGATAGGAATTGGTCAGCCTCCGTTAAGGATTGAAATCCTCAAAAAATTGGATAAGGTTGATTTTGAATATGCTTTTCAACGAGTAAAAACAACATCTGTTGATGGCGTTTCAATCAATGTTATAGATCTGGAAGACTTGATTCTTCTCAAAAAAGCCGCAGTTAAAGGGAGAAATAAATCCAGGGATGTCGAAGATTTATCTTTTTTAGAAAAACTGAAAACTAAACTGCGTTTAAAGTAATATGGAAATGATCCGCGAATCCCCAGGTCATAAATCTCTCCAGACAACCGAGGCTTATCAGGATAATTTTGAATTTGACAGGATGATCGAATATGGTACAGAAGAGATAGATCAAAAACGTACCACCCCCAATCCTGAATACAGAAAACTAACCAACCAGCTAAAAAAACTAAGAGAGAAAAAAGCCCGACTTGAAGCTAAAATGTACAATAAAATAGAATCGGAAAATGATAAGACTATCGAAGAAATAAAGAATGATATGATAAACACCTCGGATTTGATAGAGAAAATTAATGCTTACAATGAAGAAATAGCAGTACTAATAAAGCAGAGAAGCAACAAACCATCTCGTATAAGTTTAGCCGAAATGCCTATCGAACACCGATACAACAAGCTGAAACAGGAAAGCAAAAAATTTAAAAATGCTATTGTAATGCTTGCCTACAGGGCCGAAACAGCCTTATACAATATCCTGAAAGAGTTTTTCAAAGGAGCAGAAAACAATGGGAGAATGCTACTTAAAGAAATATTTTCAAGTGATGGAGACATGATCCCTGATTATAAAAATAATACCCTCACAATAGTACTACATTCTATGTCAACCCCGAGATCAAATGAAGCGGTAGCAAAACTGTGCGAATTTTTAAATGAAACTGAAACCATCTACCCATACTCAAACCTAAAAATGATTTTCAAATCTATTGCAGTTTAATTTACGATAGTCTTGGAGGTCTGAATTTGATCTTGCTCCCAACTCGATTTGGTGTAAAAACTGATTTTTAATTTTTGATTTTTTATATTCCGTAAGGATGGTTTTTTGGTGATTACCTGAAATTTCATAGGCTGCTGGTGCCCGGCACCGTGCAAAGCGGCAGC
>JAJRQT010000133.1 GCA_024280115.1 Bacteroidota bacterium
AATATTTTTTTAGGTTTAACCGGAGAAATCATAGGATTTCAATCTTAGATAAAATTATTGAAAGATGTGTACTACATGAACCTGTGAGCTATGCAATGATTAAATCAAATGCGATCTAAATGGGTAACCCTATTAAAATGATAAAATTTACAATAAAATAAGGTATTGGGGAGATAGTATAAAACTTGTAAATGAATACATTTAATAGGATATATTGCGATTTGCTTAGTGAGAATTTTAATAAACCCAGCGCCTCATATTCTAACCATTACCAGATATTAGAAATATGAAAAACATTATTGGTTTAATAATCATTCTTATTTCATTTGGAAGTTGCAAAGAAGAGAAAGAAGAAGACAGAGAGATTGGATTAAGTAAACGATATTTATCTTCTTGCCCCCTCTTTTGACTCGAAAATTTCATGGTTTTTTGATGCTTTTGGGACATCAAATATCCTTGCGGGCTGCGAAAGATAACCATTTCCCCAATAAAATTCCTGCTTCCGTTTCGCACCATTGCTAAACACAATTTCAGCCCAGATATCCCTATCGTTCAGAAAAATTGTCTCTGTTTTCCGATCAATCTGAAATATCTTTAAGCTGTCCCAGTTTTGGGAAGAAACATAAAGTTGTTTCCCATCCGGCATGGGCAATGTCACCAGCGCTTTTGCATCACCGGGAACCAGGAATCCTGATTTCGTATAGTCCATACATTCAAAACCACCCTGGCCATCTCCGAGCATGAGCAATCCATTCAAAGCATCCATCCTTCCCCAGAAAATACTATTGCCATAAAAATTTCCTACGACCAATAAATCCAAATACTCATCATCATTAAAATCTCCGGTCTGCATGCCAAACAGGGGCGCCACCTGTGCCTGATGGGGCAATGGAAAAATGGCAAATTTTCCATGACCGAGGTTTTCGATATAGCTATTGGCCATCCACGTCGCCATGGATTTTTGGGCATTTTCCAGCTCTTCAGGAACGAAGAGGTCATCGATGGTTGCCTCGCTGTAGGCCTCATAGGAGGTAAATCGCTTTTTCATCAACTCAAGTTGCTTGCCGAGGTCAGACCTGAAATGTACTGGAAAAGCTTTTCTACTTCCGTCCTTACTCAACGCATAGCTGGTGAGCACTACATCGTACCTGCCATTATTATCGAAGTCAGAGGCATAGGCTGTTATGGGTTCATTTTCGCTGGCTTTGAAATATGAATTCAGCCCTTCATTTCCCGCGATATAATCAATATCACCATCATTATCGAAGTCACCTCCCCTGAGGCTGTTCCACCAGCCAAGCTTTGAATCAATTCCCGAAGTGCTGGTAATATTTTTAAACTTCCCGCCCGTATTTTCAAAAAAGGTAATTGGCATCCATTCTCCCATCACAATCAAATCTGGTTGGCGATCATTATTAAAATCCGTCCAGAGTGCATCGGTGACCAGGCCAAGCTCGCTGAGATCGGGACAAACCTCTTTTGAGACATTGGTGAATTTTGGCACATTTTTCTCAGAATCATTCCTCAAAATGTAGCTGCTTACTTTTTTCGGATAAAATCCCGGAAGTACCCTCCCCCCAACAAATAAATCTAAATCACCATCCAGATCAAAGTCTGATGCTTTCACACACGAACCACTCGCAGGCATCGGGGGAATTGCATTCGCTGACAGTGTGAAATTCCCCTTCCCATCATTCACAAAAAATCTGTCCTGATAGTTTTGCGGATCCAATCCCTGCTCTACTCCCCCGCTGACCACATACAAATCCAAATCTCCATCGCCATCTGCATCGAACAACAAAGCGCCGAGGTCTTCCTGGTTTTTCCCTTCTTTAGTTTCAATGGGTTTGGATGTAAACCCGGTTTCATGCTGATGGAATATCAATCCAGGGTTTCCCGATGAACCCCCCACAAATAAATCCATTAGCCCATTACCATCGACATCACCAACCGCGAGCGAAGGTCCTGAACGGGAAAATTGATGCGGCAAAGTATTTTGAAGTTGATAGTCATTAAATGCCTTTTCTTCGTGCTTATATTCCAATCCATATTTTTGAGCAGCATTTGCAAACAGGTATTGCGAGGCATTCGGCAGGGGTAAAAAGCCTTCCTTCCCTGTAAATTTATCCGGCTTATAATCAATCTCCAGGATTTGATCTGCACTAACGTTTGTTAATTTTTGCCCCATTCCATCCGGCCAAATCACAACGAGCGAATCAATCATCTTTGTTTTACCCAAACCAAAATGGATCACCGGATCTACAGTTGAGCGGTAGCCGCAAAAGTTGGAGTGATCGGCATATTTGATATCTCCTTCCGGTGAAAAAAGATAAACCTTTGCTCCCAGTACCTTTGCACTTTTGCCTTTGAGCTTTATACTTAAATAATGCTGTGTTTTTTCTTTACCAACTTCATATAAAGTGTTCTTATAAACCATCGCAGGCTCATTATAATTGCTGGTCACGAGGTCGAGATCGCCATCATTATCGAGGTCAACGTAAGCGGCGCCATTGGCAAAGGAAGGCTTGTCCATGCCCCAGTCAATTGTTTTATTGGTGAAACTCAGGTCTCCATTATTTCTGAAAATATAATTTGACATGCTCCTGACCGGAATAATCAACATCACCTCTTCATTGCTCATGCCCCTGCCCCTGCTCATGCCCGAAACCGCATAATCAAGGTCCGTCACATCGCGCGGATAACCATTGCTCACAAAAAGATCGCGATAGCCGTCATTGTCGTAATCCGCGAGCAGGGCAGACCAGCACCATTCCGTGGCATATATCCCGGCCATCAATCCTACCTCGCTGAAATTATGATTCCCAAATGCATCCGGGCCATTATTGATTTGCAGCATGTTGCGCTTGTACTGCGGCTGATAGCCAAACTTTTCGTCCAGTTGTTCATTCTCAAATCGCGTTACACCATGCATTTTTTTCATGCCCTGGTTATCTTCCGGCAGTATGTCGAGTGTAAAAATATCCACCAATCCATCATTGTTGACATCGGCAATATCATGGCCCATGGCCGAATGGGTCTGGTGTTTAATATACGTATCGATCCGGTTGGTAAATGTGCCATCACCATTGTTGATGTACATCAGGTCGTTGGTCAGGTAGTCATTGGTAATGTAAATATCGCGCCAGCCATCCTTGTTGATATCTACAATACTCAACCCCAATCCATATCCTTCAGCGCTTATCCCTGCATCCATGGTGACATTAGTAAATGTGTTATTCCCATTGTTCCGGTACAGCCTGTCATTTGATGCGGCAGAGCCATCGAGCTTCTTTTCACGGTATTTATTGGGCGTGGGGGTATCCAGAAAATTGGTGAGCACATAAAGGTCCAGGTCGCCATCGTTGTCGTAATCGAAAAATGCGGCATGGGTAGAGTAGCCCTCATCATCGATCCCAAATAGCTTTGATTTTTCTGTAAACACCGGAATGCCATTCTCATTTAAGCCTTCATTGATAAATAACCGGTTCTGGCGCATTTCCGGATCGAGGTGGTTGCTGACGCACACATAAATATCCTGCCATCCATCATCGTTGATATCCACCACTGCCACGCCAGTGCTCCAACGGCCACGGCCTGCGATGTGCGATTCAAGGGAAATGTCGTTGAATGTAAAATCTCCATTATTCAGATAAAGCCGGTTTGTTACCTGGCTGCCGCTGAAGAAAATATCCTGAAGGTCATCGTTGTTGAAATCACCGATGCCCACACCGGCGCCATTATAAATATATTCGTTTGACAGAATGTTGAGGTATTCATCTTCCATGACGTCATTTTGGAAAGCAATACCAGTCTGCTCATGGGGCAGAAGTTGAAAAAGAGTTTTAGGCTCCTGAGAGCAGCTGACTAGGATGGCAGATACGAAAAATAGTATTAGCAGCTTTTTTGTCATATGGGTCCTTTTCTCCATCTTCGTCATTCCTGCGTATGCAGGAATCTCATAGGTGCTGCCATATGTTATATCATTGCAGATCGTTAGAGATCCCAGATCAAGTCCGGGATGACGGTTTTTTACTTGTTTTGCTTTGATAAATACTCCTTAAAATCCACAGTGCCGACCTCACGCGTATTGTACTTTTCCTGATATGAATTATGTTTTTTATCCACTGGATAATGCTCATTTTCTCCATACGGATATTGGCTCATGCCATGGAAAGGTAATGGCGTTACAGTTTGTCCTAATGCCGTGTTCAAATCACCGTCTTTTACCCAGCCTACACTGTAAATCAGGAAGTCGCGCTTCCAACCTTCCCGGAGTTTGGGTAGTTTTGTGGCATCAAAACTGATCGTGGTCTCATCTCCGGCATTGGCGATGATGTACATGTTGTCCGCTTCCTGCAGTAATTCCGTCACATCTCCATATCGTGTATATGTTCCTTTCAGGTCACGCCATTTCTGGCCTGTGGAAACTTTGCTATAATCAAACCAATGAGGTCCATATCTACCTCCTTTCCTGGATTTTGCTGAGAATCCACGGTAGTGATAATCCGCGGATTCAGGAGTCATCCTTGTCATTTCAATGTTGATATCTTCATCATTGGCAAAGAAGATATAATCCCAATAAATCTCCATGTTGGTCCTGATTCTGACTTTTCTGTCATTGGACAAAAATTTATCTGAAAGATCGACAATTATGGTTTTGTTCTTTCCACTTGGAAAACCGATGTTCGAAATCACTTCTTCCCAATCTCCTTTTTCATTGATCACTTCCAGGGATGGGCGTTTGATCTTTATCAAGTCAGATTGAGAAATAGCCACATTGATGCTGGCGTCTGTCGGGAAAATCCAGCCATTCAGGAACAGGTGAAGGTTTTCAGTGTCCTGAATATCTCCCAAATCCATGATCAGGTCTTTCATCTCTGTGATGCCCTGATACTTTTCCCGTTGGAAATTAGAAATATATTGATGGTCTTTTTCGCTGATGAGTCCCTTCAGATTATTTCCTTTTCCATCAACTACTGATACGGGTATTTGATGATTTTTTACCTTATAAACATTCAGTTTCGGGTATGGTGGAGCAGCAAATTTCTCATCGACATAGATCTCTGCATCTGCGGGATGATCCACAGCAATCAGTTTGATCTCATCTGCATAGATGGTTTCCCAGAGCTCTTCGGTCATCTGTATGGAATATTTGCCATTTTTTTCCTGAAGCAGCTCTCCCGGGATTTTCAGGTATTCTTCAGAAGCGTTGGCAAATGCATAAGCCTTTTTACCTCCCATAATACCCAATGGCATGCCAAGGGCGCTGCGCCACATCATGTCTTTCACAAACACATATTCTGTTCCATTCCAGGTGTAGAGGAACGGGCAGCTGCCTTTGAGCTCCTGTTCCTCTATAAGGCTGCGGTCGCTATCGGGGAAAAACATGTTTTGCGGGACTCCATTTGTCCACAAAATTCTAACTACATCTGCTTTGGTGCGACTTCCCATACCAAAATGGACATTTTGTGACGTCACAACCTGCATTTGATACAAGTCACCTGCACGGACTTCGACTTTAGCGCCAATGCCAAAATGATTATTCTTCCCACTTCCTGTCCTTAAACCAACCAGTTTAATTTTCAAATGATGATTGCCGTTACCTCCATCATTTCGCAAAAGCCTCAATTTCCCATCGAGATCAGCAATGTACAAATCGAGGTCGCCATCCTCATTATAATCCGCGGCAACAACCTGAGTGCCTCCTAAAAAATCTTGTGGCAACAACCTGCTGACATCTTCATAATTTCCCCAACCGTCATTGTGGAAAAGAAATATGCCTTTTTCACCGGCGTTCAAACCTTCGCCAATCACAAGGATATCAAGGTGGCCATCATTATCAAAATCCATAAAAGTTGCATCATGGCCTTTCGCTGATTTCAATAGATCAAAAACTCCACTTGATGCTTTATCTTCTTCATAGGTTCCATCGCTTTTGTTTTTGTATAAGCGGTAAGCTGATCCATCTGTTGAAGTGATGAAAATATCCAAATACCCATCATTGTTATAGTCGCCGATTGCCACTGCACCAGAACCCGACATTGGCTGAATTCCAGTTTCCGAAGTAATATCATTGAACTTGCCCTGTCTTAGGTTTGAAAAGAGGATATTATTCCCATCATTCTTCACGACAAACAAATCTATGTCTCCATCATCATCGAAATCTCCAAAGCCAACATCATTGGTCATTCCTGTACTCTGACCCAAACCCATTTGCCCGGTTGCATCGCTAAATGTGCCATCTGCATTGTTTCTAAGCATTATATCATTTGATCCTCCTATAAATAAGTCCAGGTCACCTTCATGATCGACATCGAGGAAAAGTGCATTTTGACCGGTAACTTCACTGGTATTTTCAAACGCATCGCCGGATACATCATCAAATTTTCCTTCACTTTCATTTCGATATAGGAGCAGACCTTTTTCTTTTATAATAAAAAGATCGAGATGCCCGTCATTATCGTAGTCAGCAAAAGCTGAAAAACGCTCTTTCTCACTGTGGTCCAAACCCGCTGCCTCTCCTGATTCTTTAAACATCCCAAGATCATTTACCAGTAAAAAATGCGCATAATTTCCATCAGATTTCAGGCTTCCAAAATATATATCCTGATCACCATCATCATCAAAGTCTGCAACAGAAAGATGTGCGCTGCCAGGTTTAAAGTCAATTCCTGCTTCAAGTCCGGCCGTAGATGTTACATCAGTGAACTTGATGGCATCGAGCAGGGATTCTCCTTCCTGAAGAAAAGAGGTGGTTGTCTCGCTGAAAGAAATCACCGGAAATCCGATCAGGGCGCCTCCAGGGCCTTTCAGGTCTTTTATCCCTGTCTGATAAGGTGTGGTGAGCTTTAGAAAATTATGGAAGATCAAAAGTGACGTCAACGCTTCTTTCGAATCACCACTGTGAAGAGCATCCATAGTTTTTTTATAAAAATCTCCAGCCTCCGGTGTGAATTCAGGGAACTGCTGTCCAATCTCTTCGAGGTTTTTGAGCGCCTCGTCCTTCTCACCCGACTGCATCAGCATTTCAATCAATTGCAGGCGTGGAACGATATTATCCGGGGAGACTTCAACTACTTTTGACAGATATTTTATCCGGATTTTTTTCGAGTCGTCACCGGCTTTTTTCCCATGAAGCTCGGCCAATTGATACAATGTCTTTGCATCATTGGGAGCGAATTTCAGCGTTTCCTCCAGTTCTTTAATTGCCTTCCCGGTATTGTTGTTCAGGTCAAATGCCTTTGCCCTGATCAACCTGATGTTTGGATCTTTAGGTTCTATATTAACAGCCTCATCCAATTGATTTATGGCTTTTTCATAATTATCCATTCTTAAATAAACCAGCCCAAGATTTGCATGACCCAATGCCTCATCAGGGGCAATTTCAATAAGCTTTAAAAACTCAGCTTCCGCCTTTTCCAGTTTATTTTCTTCCATATAGGCAAGCCCCAGTGTTCTGATGGTGATTTTATCTCTTGCCAACTGTTTTTCATCGACAGGCTTTTGTTTACAGGATTCAATTGTGAATAGTGAAAAAGCTGTGATAATTATAAAAATAGTATGTCTCCGCATCATTTTTCTCTGACTTTGAAATGTTATCTTTTCAGAGTGCCAATTTAGTTAAAAATCTTTTCGAAACCTGAATTATGAAGGTTGGAAAATTAAATGATTTGATGATGTTGTGAACAGTAAAAGGTTCAAATGAAAATATAGGAGGTAAATGATTTTCATAATTTGGGTGTCCGGGCGGGCCTGCCTACCGCAGGGAGGCTGTCGCTACTCGCCTGCCTACACACAAACCCGTTTCGCCCGTCTGCCGCCGAAGCAGGGGCTCAAACAAACTGCTCCATTCCAGGATAAGAAACCTTGGCAAAGTAATCTCTGGCACACATCCAATGACACACCACCTCACTGGATGTAAAATCATTCTACACCCAACTGCCTGAGATCAATAATAGCCAGGATTTACAAATATCAATTAATTGTTGTAGAATATTGATTTGATATAAAGGTGTAGTTGCAAACTACACCCAGAACGGGATATTAGATTAATTAACCAATCTCCAGCTATGTTTCCTATTCCCCAAATTATCAAACCTAATTCCACCTGTAATTCCCTCAAATTCCATGCCCGCCTGCTGGCGAGACAGGGATTTAAAACCATTTCTGACGGCCTCCGGATCGGGGCTAAATTTCCTTATTGCTTCAATAGATAACAAAATTCCATCATATACGAAGGCCAAGGAAGGTGATGGATTTTTTCCATATTTAGATTGATACCTTTTTTCAAAACTCTTCCACTTAGGATCATTCATGTTAAATGGACTTACAAACCAAATATTTTTCATGAACTGAGCTTGGTAATCATCCATGAAATTGAATAGATTTAGAAAGGCATATATTTTAGCATTCGCGTTAGCTGCCCGGATTTTCTCTATGGTTTTTGCGGCATTTTTTGAAGTTCCTGCCAGGACTATTGCATCCCATAAATTTATAGTGATTTTATCGACCAATTCATTTCCATCCAACCCAATAAATACTTTAGGTTCTGGCAATCCTTGATCTTTTGCTTCTTTCACCATAGATTCTACAGACATTTTGCCATCGTAATTATCCAATGAAACTAAAGCAATTTTTTTTATTTTTTTTTTATTATAAATCTCCTCCAAAAGTACTTCCGCCTGCTGACGATCATCCGGAACTAAGCGAAAATACCATGGGACATAAGCTCTGGATAATGTCGGATCACTGGACAAAGTTGACAGCATTACAACATGCGATTTGGCCGCGACCTGCTCTGCCAAATGTGCATTTCTTCCATCCATGGCGCCTACAATCATAGAGACTTCATCATCATAAACAAGGCTTACCGCCTGCTTCGATCCTATGCCCCATGGGCCATCGCAGGATTTGGTGATTAATTGGAATGATTTTCCTTTATAACCACCATGTGCATTGGCATGTTCGATGGCTAATTCTGCAGCTTGTTTGGTGGCCAGATCATTTTTATCACGAATGAGAAAACCAATTTTGATGGATTCTTTTGAGGTTTGGGAAAAAGAAAGAGTGGTATTAAGTATTAAAATGGAAAATGCAATCAAACAGATTATTGCAGATCGATAGAGATTACTTCGTCCCCGAAATAAATTCGGGGCAAGCTGTTCCTCCCTGCCTGCCGCTGCTTGGCCAATCCAATGGCTGGCAGGCTCGTAATGACGATAAAAAAATAATTTATTGGCGTCATTGCGATGACGACGTAGGAGGAAGAAGCAATCTCTTGTTAAATGCAGCAACTTCACCATTTTTTTTCTATTTCAACAAACAAATCATTCCACTCCGGATTCATGGATTCTATCAACTCAATTTTCTTTTTTCTTGATCCGGCTTTAATCTGTTTTTCTCTCGCAATAGCTTCTTCAATAGAATGAAATTGTTCATAATACACCAATTTGGAAATATTATATTTTGAAGTGAAACTTTGAGAATAGATCTTTTCCTTATGTTCTATGATTCTTGAAATCAGATCTGAGGAAACTCCGGTATAGAGAGTTGTATTATTTTTATTGGTAATTATGTAAACTGATCCTCCTTTACCTTTCATTTAATGCATGGTTAATCATGTAGTTAAATCATTGCAGATCGATAGAGATTACTTCGTCGTTCCTCCTCGTAATGACGGATATTTGTGGTTGGACTAAGCGTTTAATCTTATAGCTTCAATGCTTTAACTCTACTTCTAATTTTCCTTCCAACCGCTGCTGCTAAAACTTTTAATTCTTCCATCAACCTCTTAAAATCTTCTGGATAAAGTGACTGTTCTCCATCGCAGAGCGCCACTTCAGGTTTGTAGTGCACCTCCATTTGCAACCCATCTGCCCCTGCAGCAATGGCAGCTTTGGCCATTGGTCCGACCATCCATCGATGACCTGTACCATGACTAGGATCCACAATCACAGGTAAATGAGTTAAGCTTTTCAACATGGGAATTGCATTGAGATCCAGGGTGTTTCGATAGGCGGTTTCAAATGTCCTGATCCCTCTTTCACACAAAATTACTCGTTCATTGCCCTGGCTCAAAATATACTCCGCAGCCATTAAGAATTCTTCAATAGTTGCATTCATGCCTCTTTTGAGGAATATTGGTTTCTTAGACAATCCTACCTCTTTTAGCAATGGGAAATTGGCCATATTTCGTGAGCCAACCTGTAGTATGTCAGCATATTCCCCAACCAACTCTACATGCCTTGTGTCCATCACTTCGGTTACGATTGGCAACCCTGTTTCCAACCTGGCGAGTTGTAGCAATTCCAACCCATCTTCCTCCAATCCTTGGAATCTGTATGGTGATGACCGGGGTTTAAATGCCCCGCCTCTTAAAATTTTTGCGCCATATTTACCTACCAATTTTGCTGTTGCAAGCAATTGCTCTTTATTCTCGACAGCGCATGGGCCAGCCATTACGATCAATTCCTCCCCCCCAACCATTACTCCATTGACGTCAATTATGGTTTGATGATCTGTTGAATGTTTGCCTGCCAATTTATAGTCTGGAGGTTTTTTAATATTCGGTATATTGCAAACCGGCGATTCCATTTTATTATTTTTAGTATTCTACTGTTATTTTTAGTAATGATAAAATGCGCAAATGCTTAAATAATTTTTAACTACAGTTAATAATTCTCCTCTGTCATATTTTTATTCAATTTTTATTCAATCATTTTAGCATTCTTTCATTTCAACATTATATAAAAAAAGACCTGTTTTCTCAGAGACACTATTTAGTACTTCCTGTCAATGTTTGATCGTTCATTATAAACGGGCTGAAATTAAAATCATCATCTTTAATCTCTACCATAAATATTTGTCCGATATCATTCCAGCTACCATCGAAAACAATCTCACCTGTAACCCCCTGGTAATTTTGAAATGTTTTCATATCAGTAAGCAAGTCACGAATCAAGGTCCTGTTCAACCCAGCCATTTCTATGGATTCGATGGCAATACTCATACCATCATAGGAATGGGCAGCAAATACATCAGGTTCCATATGATAACGCTCTTTATACGCTTTTTGGAATTTTTTTAATTTTAAACTATTTGCTTTAGGATCATATTGAGAAGTGGTGATGACGCCATTGGCATTGTCCCCTGCTATTTCCAGAAATTCAGGAGATACGGCTCTATCGCAAGTATAGACAGGTTGATTTAGCCCCATGGTCCGCATCTGATTTATGATAAGCGCAAGCTCCTTCGCATCACCCCACAGTACAACTGCATCTGAATTATTCTTTTTGATGGTATTAAGCTGATCTGTGAAATCGGTATCACCATCTTCAAATCGGACTTCAACAGCTACCGGAAATCCCATTCTGCGTGAAGCATCTTTAAATTCTCCAGTCCCTACCCTTCCATACCGACTGTTCGTCCTCAGAAGTGAAACCCTCTTATGCCCATCTATTTTATACATTCTGTTAGTAAGTGCATAACTACTCTGCCTGTCATCACTAATTACCCTGATCACCCACGGAATACCGGTTTCTGTCAGGGTGGGATCAGGATCTCCAATATTGATTACCGGAATCTCGCATTTCAATGCCACCCTAATAGCCACATGGGTTACAATATCATTAATGGATCCCAGAATTGTCCAAACTCCTTCATCATCCATGGTAACTACTTCATTGGCTGCAGCTCCCCAAAGACCGACATCATTGTGTGGCATCAATTCGAAAGGAATGCCTCTAAATCCCCCTTTAGCATTGGCTTGTTCCATCGCCAATGTGGCCCCCTGGAGCATCTGCTTGCCTTTCGCATCATCTTTAGACCCTTCCAATGGTCCGAGAAAACCAATCCTTATTGTCTTCAGGCCACGGGGTTCAGGCTTTTCCCTGCCAGCGCCAAGAAAAGGATAAGGCTCCATAAAATGCTTGATATATGCATCCTGGAAGTTTCCATAGGGCACAACTTCATCAGGTGTATTGCCATAGTTTTTTTCTTTGTATTGCGCCCGGACTGATATAATCAGAAAAAGAAAAAATATAGCGATCAATGAAATGATTTTAGTGAAAGGAGCATTCATTTTAAGTAATTTAATTGTCTTGACTAACAGCAATGGCTTCTATTTCAACCAATAAAGTTTCCCAGCAAAGTATTGCCTGAATACCCGTCGCAGCGGGAAGAGGATCAAGGCCATGCCATGAATAGAAAGTAGTCCTGATCTTGTTAAATTCCTCATAGTCGCGCCCAATATCGCGGAGGTAATTCGTAGTTCTAACTACATCGTGCCATGTCATATCTTCAGCGGCAAGCAGGTTGGTGATATTATTGTATGTTCTCCAAAGCTGTGCCTTAAAGTCACCTATATGCTCAGGTTTGCCTTCTTCATTTACACTGGCAGTTCCTGATATCAGTACCACTTTGGTATTTCCGAAATTCATTCGCAGTGCCCTGGAAAATGAAGATGGTTTTTCATAATTAAATGCTTCATTAATTACATTTGGTGCATGTACAGCATGTTTGGCTATGGGAGGACGCTCATAGTGTAACGTGGGATATCTACTTTCTGTTATTTCATTTCCGCCCGACAATATTCCCATTTTACTCATCTCATCACGCTCCCCCGCTGAGAGATCTTCCAAATTAATCAATACATTTTGTTGTGTCTCTATCATCACTTTATCCTTTATTTTTAAAATTTATAATTTACAATTTTGAAGTTTTTACATCTGACTGGCCAACAACCTCTCCACGACTTAGCCCCTTTGAAGTTGCAACCCAAATTTCATCATCTTTAAAGTCAACACCTATGGTGAAATTGTGACTTATTGATTTCGTAGCTTTTAAAATTCTTTCACGCTCACTATTCCCATCAATGATCACATTGCCACTTTTGTTAGTCCCCAGGTTTTTATAGGTCACCCAGGTTTCACCATTGAAGCTGCTCAATCCATCATCCGTACATAACCAGGCCACCGGGCCGTCCGCTTTCACAAAATTGATAAAGTTGCTCGCCAGTCCACTGTCGTGATCAAAATAGCCTTTCCAATGGTTTCCGTCATACCTGCTCAAACCAAAATAAGTAGCCACCCAAAGTATATCATCGTCATAGGAAACAGCGGTTGTGATGTCATGAACCAAGCCATCATCAGCAAACAGATCAATTTCCATCTCTCCATCGGGATCTGTGTAATCCCGGAATCGTTTCGTGCTCTTATCCCATTCGATCACCCCCCCACCCCAGGCGGCAATAAAAATCTTTCCACCTCCGGCACAAACGTTGTACGTCCAGGGTTCGTGCATTGGTGCATTTTGATCTGTATAAATTCCCCATTTTCCGGTATAAGTATCTAATACACCGGCGCCTCCACCGGTTGCCACCCACACGTCCTTGCCATCGCAGATCACCGAATAAATTACATCATTAGCCAAACCACTGTTGAACTGGGTATAAGTATCAAACTTACCGCCTGAGAATCTATTTAATCCACTCATTGTCGCGATCCAGAGATCTCCGGTCACAGGACTTACATCAATAGACAAAACTCCCCGATGCGCCAAACCATCTTCTTCGGTATAAACTTTCCATTCTCCATTTTCCAGCAATGCCAGCCCCTGGCTCGTACCAGCCCACACGCGGTCTTCATCGACTCTCACGCAATATATTTTATCCGATGGCAAACCGTCTTTTTTAGTATAAGATTTCCAGTTCCCATAAATCGGCATACTTTCCGCCTTTTTATCAATTATTTTTTCATTGCCCGGATTTTCTGTTTCAGAGCTTATGGATTTATTTGGCAAACTGAAACTGAAAAGACCAGTCACCAAAATTGCCAGAATCAAAACAGTTACATTTGATGTTTGTTTATGTAGTTGAATTTTCATAGCTGACTTTTATTTACTTTGTATTCTAAATTATCTTCTTGATAGTATTCTGCACCCAATGATTTTAGATATTCAACCAAATCATTGAGCTGGTCTTTTGTCATATCATTGGCATAACCATGCCGGTCATCAGGATTGTATCTTGTCCATATCTCTTCTAATGTTGCTGCACTTCCGTCATGCAGGTACGGCGCCGACTCATACACATTGTTAAGATTTGGAGAGTCAAACATGATTTCATCATCGTAATCTTTTTTAGTCCCTACGTCTGCCATTTTAAAATTTGAATAACTTGGGCCGTTATGGCAGGTAATACAACGATCCTTTACAGGTATCTCCCGTCCATCGGTTGTCATTGTCCGCTCATAAATGGCCTTCCCGCGTTTTTGAGATTCTGTTAATTTTCCATTGGGAAGATCATGAAAATTGGGCGGATGCTTGAGTTCTCTAAGTATGTAAGCTACAAGTGCATCGAGTTCATCCGGTGAAAAAGACTCTGTACGGGTGACAAACTTTGAAAACCGCATACCGCACTGCATATAGACACTTACATTTTTTCCATTCCACTTATAAGGTGCAGTACCGTACAAATCCCGAAGTGTCTGGACATTGGCAAAGTTTCTACCTGTTCCCGTCAGATCGTAGGTCAACCCATCTTCATGGCTATCCGGATGACAGGTATAACAACTATACTGTTCGTGAAAGGTATGTCCGGCATTATTAAAAAACTGTCCCCCCTTTCTGGTAACGGTAATTCTCCCAGGGCCTCCAAGATCGAGATCATTAACAACTTCCAAAGTTTCAGTGTCAATCATGGCAATATGATCTGTCATCCGCTCCACTGCATATACAAATTTACCATCGGGTGAAATAGCAAGCCCTTTTGGGTTGGATCCTGTTTTAATTCTTTTTATAACATATTGACTACTCAATCCCAGGTTGTTGGCATAATTCTTAATGTCTTCTTCACTCGCATTTGCCAACAGTGACCTGATTATATCCAGATCAATTACCGAAACAACATCTGCTGCCGAATGGCTCACATAAGCGTATTTACCATTAGGATTTACGACTACATCATAAGGATCTGCATAAAACGCGTTGGGCTCGTCTAGTAGCAATTGTGCCATTTTTCCATCTTCCTGAATTATACCAATTCCATGATTGATCATCCAGCCTCTTTCAATTTGGGCAGATGGTACCAGATTCTTCGGTCGGACCAGTGTGATAATTGCCAGATCTCCATCAGGGGTAAATGCCACATTTTCCATAATATGTGCAGAAATAAAATTCCTCCTTTTATCTACCCTGTTTGTATGAGCATTTATAATAGTAACTTCAGTTTGTGGCTCAGTTCTAAATTTTACCGGAAGTGTCCGCTGGCTCGAAACAAATACATAATCTCCCTTTGGAGAAGCAGCGATTCCTTTGGGGTAATTGCCCGAATGGAGTCTTTTAATTTCCTGTTTTTGTACAACATCAATGACAGAGATGTCATTAGTATAGGTATTTGCAACATATAATATTTTGCCATCAACACTCAAATCCATTCCTGAAGGACCTCCACCCGTATTGACGGTATCAGTAACCAACTCTGTATCCAGATTGATAATAAAAACTGTATTTTCCCATTGATTCGAAACATATGCCGATTTCCCATCTTCAGAAATAACTACACTATGTGGTCTTCGGCCAACCTTAATTTTAGTTTCTACCTTATTATTAAAAGGGTCAACAACCAACAATAAATCAGCATCCTGTGTAGTCACATACAACTTTGATCCTTCGGGATTCACAGCTGCATTTATGGGAGTCAAATATTCATTATTTAAAAAATTGGCCAGAATGCCATCCCGTTGAGGATAAACATGACAGGAAATGCAATTAGCCGGGTGAGGTACTCCGCCAGCCATAAAAGTAGCATGCTTCACGCCCCATTTGTGAAGAGCGCTAAAAACCACTGCTAAAATGATAGCAAAAACGATAAATCCATATATCAGCTTTTTATTCATTTTCTTAATCGCCATTACTTAATTGATACAGGTAAATTATTTATTGCCAGTGGGACTGTATTTTCAGGAGCCATTTCCCGATCCTCATGACAACCTACACATCCGCGCTGCTCGTTGGGTCTTACCCACATCCATGAAGATGGCCCTCTCAGCACTTCCCCTTCCGCACTTATTGTTTGGAATCTCACAGGTTGATCTGCTCCTACCTCCAGGTAAAATGATCCATCTTTCTCAACTGCTGTTTCTCCAATAATTCCATCCAATCCCAATACTTGTATTTTCGAAGTTACTCCATGAGCAATTTTAATGTCTGATCTATCGGCATCCATACTCACGAAAGTCCCCGAATTCTTATCCAAATTTACTGTTGAAGGCAGTTTTTTCGGAACTGGCCTTTGCATGACAATTACAGGCTCTACTGCATGATAAGATGCATCGTTGAAATAAAAATTGTTTTTATTAATCTCAGGAAGATCTACTATTTGCAAACCGAATGTACGTTCAGTCGGTTTTTTAACAGAAACCAAAATATGCTGATTATTTACTGGAAAAGCAGATAAAAATTCACCTTGCCCTGCATTACCAATTAATTTTCTTGAATGCAGCGGTCTGTTAAAATCAATTGTGATCAATTGACCAGATTCCACAAAAACCAGCTTTCTGTTCACCGACTCCCATGCTTTGCTCATTGATTTTGCACCAACTATTGCAGGATAGAAAAGTTCCGCCTTTGTCCCATCCGGGTGAATTGCAAGATATTTGGGGGCTCCTACTTCCGGATAAACCTGCTTGCTATTTACAAGCAACCTGCCGTCATTCAACATTCCGGCATTTACATCTTCATGAGGCTGGAAGGTAATCTGTTGTTCATCACTTCCATCAGAATAACATGAAAATAACGCATGATATCTCAATCCTTTATCACCTTCTATTTGTTTGCTATAGGCCACTCTTCCATCCGGCAGCCAAACCGGATCAGTGCAGTTGTGGTCCGAATGCGTGACTTGCTTTAACTCGTTATTATTCAGAACCATTTGCCAAATCTGCCAAATATCACCAGCTTCCTTTTGTCCTGAGAAAATCATTGATTTCCTATCGTAAGAAATTTCCGGTGCTCTAGCTGAGGCGAAAGCCTTTGTTAATATTTCAATATCTTCCGGATTTTTGGTCATCTCAACGATTGCAATGCTCATCCCCGAAGCATACTTGAAATCATTTGATTTGAGTTGCTCATCAGAAACTGTTTTCACAGGAACTTTTGTAAATACAACCTTTCCATTATGAGGATATTTTTTAATGCATCCAGCTGTAAAAATTATAAGGTCTACAACCATAAAACCGATCAGCGCTCCGTATGTAATATTCCTCTTCATCCTACGGCTCTGTTATTGTTAATATCTGCCTTGCTTCTACTTGCTCAATAATCTGCTTTTCTCCGGAAGGCCAAAAGATTTCAATTTTATCTACAACATCAGCATCTCCTAATCCAAAATGGATTCTGGGATCATTTTGAGAAAGATATCCGCTCGTACTCTTTTTCTGGGCAAACTGCTCCTTCCCTCCCACTGAAATCTTTATCCTTGCACCCACGGCGTCCCTGTTGCTCGCAGTACCAATTAGCTGAAGCATAAGCCAGCTTTTATCATTCCCATGATCATTTCTCAATAAAACTCCGTAATCGTCAAGGTTTACAATGAAGGCATCAAAATCACCATCGTTGTCATAGTCGCCAAAACAGGCGCCTCTTCCTACCAACTCTTTCTTAAAATATGCTCCGCGCTCCACAGAGACATCGATGAATTTACCACCGCCAACATTTTCAAAAATCTGATCTTCCTGGCCGTATAAATGCTTTAATTCTCCATTGACTTTAAAAATATCCACATCTCCATCGTTGTCGTAATCGATGAACGAAGATGACCAGCCAACGTGCTGAGCCGTTGCTACCGCAATCCCAGAAGGATAAGACATTTCAGCGAATGTTCCATCGCCACGATTTTCATAAAGTGAACAATATCCATCATCGGAAACAAAAAGGTCAAGATTCCCATCGTGGTTGTAATCAGCAAAATCAACTGCCATGCTAATCGTACCCTCGCCAACCTGGTTGAAAGCCACACCAGAAGGAACGCCAACTTCTTTAAATCCTTTGCCCCCTTCATTGTGATACATATAATTTACCATGTGATCATTGGCAATATAGATATCCACAAAACCATCTCCATCATAATCAGCGGCGCCAACACCCATTGCTCTTCCATTTGGGTCATATACACCCATGGCTTCGGTTACATCTTCAAACTTATCATTGCCAACATTTTTATAAAGGCGGTCAATTTCTCCATCAAAAGACATGGGGCCGGGGAAGCCATCCGGGGCGTAGAAAAATTTATAATCCGGATCAAAACTCAAATAGTTGCCGATATACAGGTCTAGTAATCCATCATTGTCAAAATCTAACCAAACGGCGCCAACACTGCTTTCATCGCCAGCTACACCAGATTTTTTAGAAACATCTGTAAATTTTCCGTTTCCATTATTTTTATAAAGAACATTGGGCCCATGATTGCTGATGTATAAATCCGGATATCCATCATTATTGTAATCACCCACTGTGACGCCCATGCCAAAACCCTCATGACCAACACCGGCTTTTTTTGTCACATTCTCATAAGTGCCATCACCATTATTCCGGTACAGCTGATTTCGATGAACTTTCACAGGTTTGAATTCCTCATCACTTAATCGATCATGATAATTACCATTGGTTACATATATATCCATCCAGCCATCCTGATCATAATCAAGGAAGGCAGCGCCTCCTCCTACAGATTCTATGATATTGGTAAGGTGGTCATCCCCGATGGAATGTTTGAAGTCAATCCCTGAACTTTTGGTGATATCAAGATAAAAGTCATCCCCGATTGCCGGTAAAGGCTCCAGAGAAATAGAACCTGAAGAAGTTGCATTTTTTTTATCAGACTGACATGCAGCAAATATTATGGCAAAAAATAAAATTCGGAAACTAAGAGTTGTCAGGAGACTCCATGGTTGAGTAAAAGTTTTTCTCATAAACAAAAAGTAAAATTAAAACATTAAAAAAATTCTAATCAATGAAATACGAACGCCTAAATACAGTATTTTAGACATAATTTTTCTTTCAAATAGTTATACACCCATATCGGGGGTTACCCCTATTTAAATTTAATTTTTTTTTTACTGAAACCTGACTGGACGTTTTAATCTAGTGATGAGTAGCAGATGGCTGGGTTATCGGGTAGGTAGGTTAGGCATTCAGGACATGAGCTATAACCACGCGGCAGCAATAGATGGGATGATGTAAAGCATGAATATCTTCTGATTTATTAACAACCGCATTCCACTGATGGTAACACAACCTGCATCAAATTCATTTCGTGCATTCTTTCTTTTCGCCTATCAATACACTTTTGGCATGAAGAAAATTGTTCCATATCCCAAAGGTCTGCAAAGACTCTGCCCTTGTTTAATGTAATCCCAAAAGTCAATTTATCATTATGTGGAGAGGGCGAAAAATGATGAAATGACTCGTAATAAGATCAATAATATTTAGATTGTTGATTAATCTAATGTTTTAACAGTAAAATTTAAAAATGCCTTTCATATCAGAAGAAACAATTACTCAAAAGATATATTTAATCAGAGGTCAAAAAATTATGCTTGATAGGGATTTAGCTGAACTTTATGGTGTTGAAAACAAAAGACTTGGCGAACAGGTAAAAAGAAATATAAATAAATTCCCGGAGGACTTTATGTTTCAGCTATCCAAAAAAGAAGTGGATGATTTGCGGTCGCATTTTGCGACTACAAATATTTCCAGTAAGAGCAGAGTATTACCAACGGCCTTTACTGAACATGGGGTATTGATGTTGGCGAATGTATTAAATAGTGAAAGAGCAAGCAATGTTAGTATTCAAATAATCAGAATATTTACAAAAATGAGAGAATTGATTGTCACACAAAAAGACATTTTATTAAAAATTGAACAACTCGAAAGAAAAGGTATAAGTCACGATCAAAGTATTAAACAAATTTTTCAGGCACTAAAACAATTAATTGGCCAACCATCGCAGACAATAGAGCAAATTGGATTTAAAATAAAGAAGTCAAATTGAGGAGATTCTAATCGCTATTTAGTACAAGTGCAATTGATGGAAGAAATGATTCTTTGTCTCAAATTCATTTCATTCATCCTCACTTTTCTTTGATCTAAACATACCTCACAATCTGAAAACATCTCCAGATCCCATAGGTCTGCGAAAACCCTCCCTTCATTTAATGAAATTCCGTATTCTAATACTTTTTCCAGCGACCTGATATTTGGCGAATGAAAATATCCTTTGGATTCAAGGTGATTCAGCGCTCCATTTCCTGATCGCGTAGGAATGACCACACAACACTCTACGCCAGATTCAAAGGCAAAATCAATGGATTTCTTAGCCCAATAAATTCCTTCTCCCTCATTTAAAAATGGCGGCCTGAGTAATATAAAAGCCCTGGATAAAATATCATTCTTCTCAAGAAATTTGACGGAAACACTGAAATCATCTAACGTCATTTTTTTGTTAAGCTTTGGCAATACCTCAGGATGAACAGTTTCCAGGCCAATCGCCACCTGGAGATTTGTCTTTAATTTGTCACGAAATCCGATAACATGCCGATCAATAAGTTTTGGATGGTTTTCTACTAAAACCGTTTCAAATCCACGGAGTAAGTTGATTATCGCGTCATAATCTTTGAGTGGGATTGCCTTTTTATCAAAAAAATTTCCGCTGTTATACAACTTAATGTGTTTAGTTGATGGTAAGTTTTCTACGGCATATTCAATCTGTTTTGGAATTGCACCAATGGAAACTGTATCATCTGTGGTGTTTTTCCAAAGGTCGCACATCAGGCACCGGAATGGACATTCGCGGTTTGTTAGAAAAATGGTGGCAACATCTTCAATTTTTCCATCAGCCATTCGTTCCTTTTCTACAATAAAATCGTATGGTTTAAAAGGATCAACTGTGTTCTTCTGTCCTCGTTGTGATAGAATCCATTGATTCGTGATATTGAGATCCGGAAGGTTCAATTTGATTTTAAGTCAGTTACCCAAATGTGAAAAGAACTATCATTCCTTATGTAACCTGGTGAGTAATTCTTGAGTATTTATCACGGAGGTAAAACCTTTATGAGCAAGTCCTGATCTCAATTTTTTGTCTCCTGTCCAAAGGATTCCATCTAAATGAAAAGTTAGTGCAATAAAAGCAATATCATCGAAATCAATATCTGCAGTTAAACTATGGGCTTTTCCCCAAGTATCCTCACTAATCTGAAATTCAGAAATAAACCTAATGTTCTGAGTTATCATGAATTTCAACTCGTGCAGTTGTTCTTCGAACTTGAGCTTCAACATTTTTAGAAGTTTATTCTCATGTTCCGATAGTTCATTCCAAATATAGGATGGCGCGTAAAAATCAAAAGGATTATCCGAAAGAAGTAAGTCGGCTATGGCCCCTTCGGTATTAAGAATCGCGCTGAAAATTATATTTGTATCAATAACAACTTTCACTTTAAAAATTTACTCTTGTTTTTTGTCCACCAATTTTTATTGATTTCGGATGCTAAATCGTCCACTTCATCCTGGGAAGCAGTACTTTTTGAAGTTAGTTCTCCATACCTAACAAGATTCAATATCTTTTGAAGGCGATTCGTATCCATGTCGGAAGGTATTCTGATTACAATTTCGTTGTTTATTCGCTCTACCTGCATATGCTAAATATACGAAAAACTATTGATTTGGGTACATACATAAAAAATACTGAAATCAATTTAATGAGACCAATCAGTTATAACATATTACTTCGGTACCATTACCTGAAGACAACCACAAGACAATATCTATGACATTATATCTAAAATTACCCATATATTCTATTAAATGTTTTCCGATAATCCATTTCACTTTTCGGGAAAAGCGAATTAAAAGTATCCATCGCTGTAGCTCCATGCTGGAAACGCCTTTTTGTGAAAACCGGCATATCCATTCCGGTGATTGCTTTCACTCCGGCACTGACGATTTCCCCTTTTAAATTATATAATTTTTCGTGATCCCAATCGGTCATTTCTATGAAAGGGAATCCTTCAGCTATTTCTATCACATTTGGCAAAGTATATGGACTGAATCCTTTGAAATCCAGCAATTCTGCAGGAGCATATGTCCGCATATACCCACGGCTCAATCCGCCAGAATAGGTGAGTGAATGCTTTATTGACTCAACACCCCATCCCTCATGGTAAAGCATCAGGTTATTCAATACACTTTTAATGGTTAATTCCGGATTTTCTTCAATCGGATAATCCTTCAGGTTTTCATCGCCACCATCGCCATCGATCATATATTTCCAATCCGGATATTTTTTTCTAATACCCTGAAGCAGTGCAAAATTCATAGTCGCCGACTGAATATCCAGCGGCTTATAGTCCTCAACAACTTCGATGGTTTTTTTCCAATCAAGATCCTCAGGTTTAATTTGAATTGGCTCCAGAAACAACCCGAGATCAAGGGCTTCCAAAAACTTCCTGGCTTGCTTCAAATCTTCAGCGTCTTCTCCAACAGCAAGGGTAAATGCCTTCAATCGTGAAGGGCTTTCACCCAATTCTTTCAAGGCATGATAGATCAATAGAAATACTGACCCGCTGTCAATACCTGCAGAAAAACTTATACCTATCGGACCGCTTTTAGCTTCATTTGTAAGCCATTTTTTAATTTCTGTATAAAGCGCCGAAATGTACATCTCTCCCAACTTCGCAGTATCATCTCCTCTGTATTTATTTCTCTGAGGAGTGAAAAACCGTTCATAAGTCGGATTAGGATCCGGACAACCCAGTAATTCAATTTTTGTGATATAATGTGCCGGAACCATCCTTGTATAGTATGGCATAAACTGGCCATCCAGTCCTTCTTTTTTCAGATATTCATATATAGTGTCGATTCTTTCAGCTACTACAAGGCACGGACCGGCTGCGAGTTTTGCTATAAAATAACGCAACGGCCTGCCAATGGATCTGGCCATTCTAATAGTTTTTCCATCGACAGAAATTAATGAAAACTGGCCATCTATTTTTCGAACCGCACCGGTATCTCCCGCCTTCACAAGCTCCCTGGCTTCATCATTGCTCATATTATAAATGGTGTTTTTTTCCGGATGTGTCAGATCAACCACACGTTCGACATATTGATGATTCATAATATTTATTGTTTTTAAATTCTACACTTAAAACTCAAAATTAATTGTTTTCTTATTCTACTAAAAATTCTCAGGGAAATCTGTGATAATAAATATCACAAAGTTTTCATTCAACAAGCCAATCATAGCATAACGAAAACTAAAAATGAGAAATTCAGTATTTACTTTGGCCACCAAACGCGATTAGCTTCATCATCAGTAATAAAACCGTGATACATTCCCAGCCAATAGGCCTCCAGATATCCCACTCCTCCGATTTCTGCTCTTAGCGCTCCAGCATCCTGCAATATTAAGGCAGTATCCTCCCACGATTTGCCCTTGTCAAGACTCACATACATACCGGCAGGGGTGCTTACATATATTTCATTTGAATAGCGGGGAGTGAAAATAGCTTCTACTTTTGGTATATACATTCCTTTATTACTTACTTCCCATGTTTTTCCGGCATCATGTGTAACAGCGACCCCCGATCCAACCATGCCATACCATGTGTTGCCGTATTCCTTATCAACAATAAAATCTTGTATTGAAAGGGTTTTAAGCCGATTAAGTAAAATCATCAGCTCGCCAACTGGCAATGATTTTCCATCCTTTGCATGAACCATCCACTTGTAAAGCGGATCCAAATCTTTAACAACCGGAGTCCAACTTATTCCATCATCTTCACTTACAATGATAATATTTCCTTTATAAGCCCATTCGGAAATTAGAATGGCGCTAAAAATTCTTTCACCATTCACTTTTGTCCATAAAGGCTTCCCCGGGAAAGTCATCACTTCGCTAAATCCTCTTCCTCGGACTGCCTGCATTGGCGGGATCCACTTCGATTTTTCGTTTGCTTTATGATATAATCCCTGTTTTGTCTGCATATACATTTTCACACCTTCATCACTGATATCAACAGCAAAATTCTTAGCCGGCATCTTTGGGGTTTTTCCGCTTAGCAATTCCCATGCTTCTCCGGCTCCCCACTCACCAAAATCATGACTTACATATATTCCTTTTGATGAAACTGCATAAATGGTGTTTGAATCCTTATCATTCTGATAAAAATGATCTACGACAAGATCCGAAGACCTTTCCCATGTATCTCCGCAATTAAAAGAGCGAAAAATTCCATGGTTAGTTGCCGCAACTACAAGCCATCTGTATTTTGAGAATAATAGAATATCTTGAACACCGGTAAGCGCCCCTATTTTTTGCCAGGTTTCCCCTTTGCTCAGGCTTCGGTAAACGCTGCCATTTTTTTCTATAGCGAATTGTACATAATTATCATAAGGCGATATTTCCAGAGATGTAACAGTTCTGCTCAGCCAGCCATCTAAATCATAAGGTGATCGTTTCCACTCATATTCGTTGTCTGACGGTCGTGCATAAACCGGCAATGGATGTAGGGCTTTTTTGTCCCCGTTTTCTGTATAAAACTCAATATCTGTTCGAATGCTGTTCATCTGGGGTTGCAAAATTCTGTTTGTCGGAAAAGTTTGCAAATTCCATACTGAACCTTCAGCATCACCATATTCATCGCCGAGAACTGCCTGATAAATAAAATTGAACCATGATTGTTTGTCATTTTTATGGACTCTCCATGAATCCTTAACACATTTTCTATAAAATGTAAGGAGATCTTCATCTTCCTCAATTAAATTCAAAAGGTAAAGATCCGGGAGGAGGTGGTCTGTATCGTCAAAATTTTTGCGAGCTTCTCCCATAAAACTCTCTTCTGAGTCTTTGAAAGCTTTATATTGTAATATGCCAACCCATTTGTCATAAAGCTCTTTTACCTTTTTATTACCGGTAATCTTATACGCGATTTTCAAACCGGTCGTCGCCATAATAGAACTCCCCGATGGACGAGTGTCACTGTCAAGGGCTCGCCATCCGCCGATCAATTCAGTGCTGATCTCTTCCCCATTTTCGAGCATTACATTCATGTCGTTTTTAAGATGCGCCCAGTTTGACATGTCTTCGACAATCTCCCGAATAGCTTCTTTTTGAGCATCATCAGCTGCGATGAAATAGTATATGCCTAATCCCCTGAAAACCTGGTCATAATTATGATGACTCGGACCGCCTCGATATCGTAAATATGAATATTCTCCCACACCCTTCTTCCAAAGATCGCGAGTGTCTTCTTCGCCCCAGCGATAACTGCGTTCGCCATAAGTTGGTCCGTGACCCAGTGCAAAACCTCTGGCCAGATAACCGGGCTGTCCGCTAACCAATGTTAATATTCTAATCCCGGAGATTATTTCATTGGCCCGTTCATAGGCTTTCTTAAATTCACTACTGCTTTCTCCCACCGCCTTTCTTAAATATGCCACATGGAAAGCCTGTGCTGTAATAAGATTCCCAGTCCATGAGCTTGTATGTGCGACATTTGATAACCCTGTTGTTCCCTGATCAATAAACCATCCTTTTGGCAACTCACCGCTTGTATTTAGTGTTTTCCAAGAATCTTCCTGTGAACCGGCATAAAATCTAGTTGGGGGACGAAAACGCACTGAAGATGGATAAGTCCCTTCGATGTTGTGGCGCTTTTTTGTATTCTTTTCAAAATATATTGCCTTGTCATGCAGCGTTTTTTTCCAGCTTCCCTGATCGTGATAATCTCCTGCGACACGATATTCAATAGGTTTATCAGATATGGCCGAAGATTCATTGTTAACTTCGACTTCCATTTTTTGCGCAATTAAATTAGCTGACAAAATCAGACTTAATGCGAATATATTTATGGATGTTACATTTTTCATTTTCCCTGAACTATGGTGATAAATTGATTTACCTCTATTACTTTAAAAACCTCTTTCTCCCCTTGCGGCCAGGTGATTTCGAGTTGATCTATTGTGTCATATTTGCCCAGTCCGATATGAAGTCGTGGATCATTGTAGGATAAATAAGTGGATGCCGGCTGATTTACTAAAACCTGTGTTTTATTTCCAGTTTTCACCGTTAACAAGGCTCCAATTGCAGATGCCGGACCAAACTTTCCCTTCAGCGTAATCCCAAGCCAATTATTTTCATTGCCTTCATTTTTCAACAAGGAGGGAGTGGCTTTCATATCGATATGAGAAACAATCAAATCCATATCTCCGTCATTGTCATAATCAACAACTGCCGCTCCTCTACCCGATCGTTTTTCGCGGAAATATGGGCTCACTTCAGGGCCGATGTTCGTAAAATTTCCACGACCATCGTTTTCCAAAAGCAGTGGCAACTGGAGTTTCAGCTCTTCAGCAGTACCGTTGGCTGAGAAGATATCTAAATCTCCATCATTGTCATAGTCAAAAAGAATTGCTGCCCACTCTCCCTTTCCTGCAAAAACATCAGCTACTCCACTTTTACGCGTAATATCTTCATACAGGCCATTGCCCCGGTTACGATATAGCGCTCCATATTTCAGATCTGTAACCAACAAGTCAATCAGGCCATCTCCATCGATATCGCCAATTGAGCCGTGCATTGATCCTGTCGGTTGCCCCTGGTCATTGACAGCTATTCCGCTTGCGATAGCAACTTCTTTAAAATTCAGATCGCCATCATTTCTAAAAAGAAAATTTTCCTGGTGGTCATTGCCCTGAAAAAGATCCAGATCACCGTCATGATCATAATCATAAACCGTAAGTCCCATACATTTGGAATCAGGGTAGTAAAAACCAAGAGATTTTGTAATTTCCTCAAAAGTCCCATCCTGTTTCTGACGATAAAACATAGAAGCCTGTCCTTTGTATTCCGATGGGTGCGGCATCATATCGGGCATGGTTGGTGAGACATATTTTGGATCATATGCCAGGAAATTACCAACCATCATATCAGTTCGCTGATCCTGGTCAATATCCCAAAAAGCCACTCCTACACTCCATTTCGTATATCCATTCAACTTTTCAGAGCCCACTAACCCCAGCTCTTTGGCAATATCAGTAAATGTGCCATCGCCATTATTTCTATAAAAAACATTGGGGCCGTAGTTCAGCAAATAAATATCCTGATCTCCATCTCCATCATAATCAATTGCTCCTGCTGCCATACTCCAGTGCTTGTCATCCACTCCGACCGTTTCTGCAATCTCTGTAAAAGTTCCATCACCATTATTGTTGTACAACTCATTGGAGGTTCCTTTAAAAACCTCTCCGGATTTATCGCTTATCCCTTCAAGGTAAGTACCGTTGAGCAGGTAAATATCCATGAAACCATCATTGTTATAATCAAGAATTGTCACTCCCGCCCCACTACTTTCAAGGATATTTTCATATGAGAAATCTCCAAATGTATATTTGAAATTTATGCCAGCTTCCCGTGTAACATCATCAAAAGAGATATGTTGTTCTTGCGCAATTATTGTATGGGAGTATGTCAATATTGCAATAAAAAGATAAAAGGACTTATTAAAATACATCTTTGACGAGGCAGATATAAATTTGAGAAATTAGAATAAAATAATGTAGCCAAAGGTAAAAAAGTCTGGATCATCTCCGGCACTGAAAAAGTAAAATTTGAAAAGTATATGTTTATGCCTGCTCAAGAGCAATATTTTTTAAAAAATTAACCTTCAACTATTTACATTGGAGAATACTGTTTATTTTTGCCGCCCAAATAAGTTAGTTGTCATGATAGTATTCAAATTTGGAGGAGCTTCAGTCAAAAATGCAGATGCTGTAAGAAATATAGTTGGAATTCTGAAAGATCATAAGGGTCACATTATTGTGGTTGTCTCCGCGATGGGGAAAATCACCAATAACCTGGAACGGATCATCGATCATTATGTGAATAAGGATATTGATGGATTGAGGGAAGAAACAAATGCACTTAAAAGTTTTCATTATGAGATCATCGATGATCTATTTAATGATAAAAATCATCCGGTTTACAAGGATATAGATAAACTTTTTGGTGACTTGGATAGAAAGCTGGATAAAGAGCCATCATTAAATTACGATCATGATTATGATCAGATTATTTGTTTTGGCGAATTGCTTTCAACTAAAATAATCACACACTTTCTACAATCTCACAATATAAAGGCAGAATGGAAAGATGTCCGTTTTTCCATCAAAACCAATAGCGCATATCGCGAGGCGCGCGTAAATTGGGATGTAACCAGAGAGTTGGTAAATGAGCATTTTCAATTTGGCAAAAATCAAATACTGGTAACCCAGGGTTTTCTTGGTTCTACGGTTGATAATATTACCACTACTTTGGGCAGGGAAGGATCTGATTATACAGGAGCCGTGCTGGCTCATGTGCTTAAAGCAAAAAAACTGATCATCTGGAAAGATGTCCCGGGGGTACTAAATGCAGATCCAAAATGGTTTGACGATACAGAATTGTTGAGTGAACTTTCCTACAGAGACGCCATTGAATTGGCTTACTATGGAGCCAGCATAATTCATCCAAAGACCATCAAACCACTTCAAAATAAAAACATAAATCTGCATGTAAAATCATTTAAAAACCCGGAGGCCGAGGGCACGATCATAAGCAATGTGGATTATGAAAAATTAATTCCATCCTTTATCTTTAAAATTGATCAGGTGCTTATCCGCATTCAACCAAAGGATTTTTCATTTATTGCCGAAGACAACCTGCAGACAATTTTTGGAGTATTGTCCGACAACCGGGTAAAGATCAATATCATGCAAAACTCAGCTTTGAAGTTTTTGATTTGCATCAATAACGACAAAAGGAAACTTCCCAAAATTGTCGATCAATTAGAGAAAGATTTTAAGATCAGCTATGAGACAGGTTTGGAACTCATAACTATTAGATATTTTGATGAATCGACAATTGAAAGGGTCACCATCAACAAAGACCTGATCCTGGAACATCGCGACGAGAAAAACATTCAATTGGTCGTTAGAGATCGGGGGTAATTCTAAAATTACGATAATAGTCTTGAGCTACGAGCTTTGAGTCTTCATGTAGCTCTTTCGGAATTGTATTCCGAAAGCAAATATTCAGAGATATACAAACATATCAATTATCATAGGTCAGTCTCAATTGTAAATAATAATCGGGCTAGAGATCGCACATACTGTCCGGCAATATTTGTTACTAGGCAGAACTGAGTGACTGATAGAGGTGAAAGTATTTGAAATTTTTACAGTTAAAATCTTATTTTTACTGTAATGGCGCTTATTGCCGCGGACCAGTTTTTAAAGTGTAAATTCATCTTAAATAGTGTAGCATGAGTATTAAGAAGGTATCGAAGAAATCAATTATATTGAGTAAAATACAAGATGGAATATGGTCAGGATCAAACATTGCAGAGGTATTCCCCGCTACGGGAGACACCAAAATGTCGTGTGAAATTCATGAATTGTTTACTTCGGAAACAGTCGTTGAAAAAGCTCCTGTTGATGATGTTTTGTATATTCTCGAAGGTGAGATAGAAATAGAATCTAATGGTGTCGTTAACAAATATAAGGGAGGTGATTTTGCATATCTCCGCACAGGGGCTCGTCAAAAATTCACTGTCAAGGATAGGGTGAAACACATTTATGTAACATATCCGTGTAATTGGACTAACGGATAAGTTGATCCGCCATTCTTTTCACCCGATTCTTCACTTCATTCAGAGTGACGATTCGTTTGGGTTTGCTCCTTTGAAACATCATTCTGAACAAAGAAGATTGGAGTTATGAATCTGGTAAATAGCATTGCACCTTTTGGCTTTTACTTTTTTACTTACCTTGCTCATAGCTCACAACTCGTAGCTCCTACAATAACCTGCTTTTTCAGGATTATAAATCTCAGATAGCCTTTGTTGAAATTGGTATTAATTCAACTCTACATGAATAATATCCTTCTCACTGTTTAGTGTTTCAATAATTTCTTTCGTGGGCTTGTTATCCAGTTTTAACGTGCAGGTAGCGGTGGTACCACTACTAAAAATTGTATTTTGCATTTCTTCAATATTGATGTCCTGATCCTTCAGGTTATCAAGTACTCCCGCCAATACGCCAACTTTGTTAAAATGTCTGACCACAAGGTTATACTTACTTACGGTTTTTTCCCGAATATTCACAACATGCAATGGCATCCCTGTTTCATTGTAAGCCTTCACTATGCGTACTACTTCTGATGCAATGGCTTCAGTCGATTGTCCTGTTGAAGCCCCTATATGGGGAGTACAGGTTGCCAGTTGCGCCAACTCGATGTCGTTAAATTCTGCAACTCCACCTTTTGGTTCATTCTCAAATACATCCAATGCTACACGAAGTCTCTTTTGTTGAATTGCCGCTTTAATGGCGTTGGTATCCACGACCTCTCCCCTGGCGGTATTAATAAGTATTGCTCCGTCTTTCATTTTATCCAAAAATGACTCGTTAACCATATGACTGGTTTCTTTATTCGCAGCAATATGCAAGGTGATTGCATCTGAACGTTCAGCAACCTCCAAAGGTGAAGATGCATATTCGATATTCAACTTTTCCGCTGTCGTTTCTGTTAAACTGCGCGACCATCCGACAACGTTCATATCCAACGCTAAAGCCCGCCTAATCACACCTTTACCAATGGTACCAATACCAATTACACCTAAGGTCCGACCTTTCAACCCATGGGCATTTCCATACTCTTTTTTCTTCCATGCGCCATTTTTCATATCGTCAGAGGCAGAAGCAATCCGGCGGTCTGCCGCAATCAACAAACCAATAGCTAACTCAGCCACTGCATCGCTATTCTTTCCCGGACAATTTGCTACATGTATGCCTCTGGCACTGGCTTCCTGAAGATCAATAGTATTTACGCCCGCTCCGGCGCGGATTATTAACGATAATGCTGGAGCGGCATCAATTGCCTCTTTTGTAACTTTTGTTGAACGTACGATAAGTATTTCTGCATCACCAATCACATCAGGGATTTTTTCTGCTGTCAAATCGGGAAGGTTGGTGATAGAGGCATGCATTGACTCCAAGGCTTCGATGGCTGCAGAAGCAAGCTTATCGGCAATTAATATCTTTTTCATAAGTGTTAATTTTATAATAAAAAATGAATCAAAAAAGTCTTTAAATAGGTAACATTTACTCCCTACACATTCATACGAATATCACGAATTTTTATATTAACAAACAGTAATTTATTTTTTTATTTTGCTAAAGAGATTTGCTAAAAACCAGGAGCAGGATTATAGGGCATAAATGTTGCGGGCTGTAAGCTAAAAGCCTATAATTGAGATTTAAAGGCACTATTTTTCCGAATTCATAAACCGAAGCTAAATAGTACCTGGAATCCTGCATTCCAAGCTTACCCAATTCGATAATTCTCGTATTTATGAATTAGTTGAATAATCCAGTGTTGTCATTTTCGTATAAGTTTGTCGTAGAACCAAAAATTGAATAGCTAAGTTACTCGAGATAAAAAACTTCTTCCAAAGGAACGGTAACCGGCGACTTATCCTCATGCGTTTCCATAATATCTGTTAAAGAAGCCCACCACTTTTGAATAATTGGATTATTCCTCAAATCATTCACAGAATTCTCTGCTGATTGTTTTTGTACTGCAAATAATGTATCAGTCTCTTTATCAAAGAATATGGAATAATCAGAAATCCCGGATTCTTTGAGCAATGCTTTCAGTTCCGGCCAAATTTCATCATGTCTTTTTTTATACTCCTCCTCACAGCCGGGATTGAGTTTCATTTTAAAAGCTATTCTATTCATCGCCTTATTTTACAGAAAATTTATAAATCGTTGTGGAAATGTAATCCTTTCCGGGGTTTAGCGCTGTCGTAGGAAAATTCTGGTGATTCGGAGAATCGGGATAGTGCTGAGTTTCCAGGCAAATAGATGATTTCGGACCATATGTTTTTCCTCCTTTTCCCTTCCCATTCAACGAGTTTGCTGTATAAACCTGCAACCCGGGTTCGGTCGTCTTTACCTCCATAACCCTACCGGAAACCGGTTCGTAAAGCAAGGCGGCCAACGCCAATTCATTCTCCTTTTTTTTCAAAACAAAATTATGATCATAGCCTCCCACGTGTTTCAGCTGATCATAATCTTCGTCGATGCGATCCCCCACCCTTTTCATTTCTGTAAAATCCATTGGAGTTCCTTCAACATTGCGTACCTCCCCTGTGGGAATTGCGGTTGAATTTACAGGAGTAAAAGCATCTGCATTCACTAGTAATTCATGATCTAGGATGTCCCCATTCCCCTCTCCCGCCAGGTTGAAAAAGGCGTGATTGGTCACATTCAAAACGGTAGGTTTATCTGTTGTAGCGTGGTAGTCTAATTTCAATTCATTTTGCTCTGTCACGGTAAAAAGTACGTTTAGCATAAGATTGCCTGGGAAACCTTCCTCTCCATCTTTGGAAACATAGCTCAATTCCAACGTCCTCTCATCCAACTGCCTGGCATCCCAGACCTTGAACCTAAAACCTTTTTCTCCGCCGTGGATGGTATGTTCTCCATTATTTTTTGCCAGGTGATAGGTGGAGTCATTTAAGGTAAATTGTGCATTGGCAATACGATTGGCAAACCTGCCCATTGTTGCTCCGAGTGAAGCTATCCCATCAAAATATTCCTCTGCTGACTCATAACCCAGGCAAACATCTGCCATATTTCCATCACGGTCAGGAACGATAATAGAAACAATCTTTCCTCCGTAATTGGTAATCTGAACAACCATCCCTTTTGTGTTTTTCAGGGTATAAAGCTCCACCTGCTTGCCGTTGTGCATCACATGAAAAGATTCTTTTTGTACGGATATATCATTTGGTTTTGTTTTTTCGCATGAAAAGAAACTCATGAACACTATTGGTAATAAAAATATACATTTGCCAATTGCCATCTGATTGCTGTTTAAAATGGATAAATTAATTCAATAATAATAGTAAAGTTAATTTTGTTGTTATTAAGTACTGGCGTCCGGTTAAAATTAAATTCATACCCACCTGTCCGGTCATTGTCAGTAAGTTAAGAATTTTTCCATACTCTGTGTCTCACAGACCAGAAAAGCATACTTTTATTTCGGCCTGTGTGCCACAGGCCAAGGTGAAAATTTTTATTCACTGGCTCTGTCAGTCATTAGAACTTCCAGCTCCCAACTTCCATCTTCCATTATACCTGACAGCCGCAGGCGGGTTCAGGGTAAAACCTTTAAACAGTTTGCACCCTATTTTAATACAAGTACCCAATCATTGCCAGGTCCCGGATTACCAGGAGCCTCAAAATTATAATTTCCACTTCCCGTTCTAAGTTCCTTTAGAAAAGGAGTAGTTTTTTTATATTCCGTGCCGTTTGAGTTCCACATGCCATTTCGTGGATTAAACCAATAGGCATTCATTTTTGCAGAATTAAGTCGTGTCAGATCAAGTGATATATTTCTACCATTTGCACTATATATCAAAGCCCAATCTCCATTACTTCCGCGCATAGCGGTGAGGCGATCTGATGTGGCATTTGCCTTTTTACCTGAGGTAGGGCCTCCATCACCATCGCCAACGGTCATACCATCCCCTTTTGTATCACCTTGATCACCCAAGATAAGTTCCTGATCGGGTATCCGGTTGAGGAATTGGTTATCTGTCCATATCTCACGGGCGACAGAATAAAGATGAGCCATTTGATTAGCGCCCTCCAAGTCAGCAATCTCTCTCCAATCGGCTGGAAAATGCCAGTTTTCATTGCCATAAGTACTTCCAAAACCACCTGCCAGAACGGTCTGATAAGCCTGGTAACGAACTGCCCAGGCACTCGTGGCCCCTTCATACCGGCCTTCAAATAACCATGTAGGTTTTACTGGCATGAGCTTATAGTCGTGAGGTAAAGATATTATCTGATCGTAGGGTGTGTCCTGGATTGAATTGAATGCCAGCCAGTCATCGTCGTGGAACCATTCTGAGGAGTTAACGGCCCATTTGCGAGGGTGGTATGAAATTAACACATGGCTATAATCGGCTCGCCCGTTTTGCGTACTAACACCATTTACTCCGTCTGCCAGCCCCTCTGCCATGGCCCTCCACACATCCCGAAAATCATGCAACCCATCTTTAAAGTCGTAAATTGCAGAGCGGTCACCACCTACCATCCATAGGAGGTTTTCAATTCCAGCATAGCGCTTTCCCAACCATACACCATATTTATAGGCGTTTGTTTCATCGAATACAATCTGGTCAGCTGGAGTTGGCCCACCGTACCCACCAGAAACCCAACATCCCCATGTTGGATGGAGGCTTATGTACATTCCTTTGGAAGCAGCAAGGTTGATAAGGTAATCCACATGATCCCAATAGTCATATTGATTGTGTGTTTTTGGATCATTGCCATCCGTGGTATCTGGCCTTAACGGGTCAGGATTTCCGAGAGAATCACTCACGAAAGGCAGGTTGCCGTAAACCGTTGTATCACTGCTATAAGGTTGATCGTCATTAGCGTTGAGAAGGACAGATGAAATCATATTGAACTTCTGGCTTTTTAATATGGCTAGCAACTCTGCCATTTCCTCACGTGATGCGTTTTTAATCAATTGCCATGCAGTGTAGTTGTTGAGGAACACGGGTACTCCATCAACAGTTTCTAATAGGTGTGGATTTACGTGGCTGACGCATAATCGTTTTGGCGATTTATGAGTGTCTTTATTTTGACTATTTTCACTTCTGTTAGTACATGAATAATTTACCAAGCTGAACAAAGACATTACTGAGAGAATAAATATTACCAATACGGTTACTCTTACTCTTTTCAAAAGATCTTTAATCCGGCTAACTAAAATTTTATTCATCTCCAGTTCCTATAAGTCAAAAACCACCCTATTATCTTTTGTGATTTCAAATTTTTTTTTGGATAAATAATAAGTATATCCCTTGTCCGGGTTGCCCTGGTAAAACAACCATTTTGTCCCGTTGGGTTCAACCAGCACTCCCGGGTGGCCGGATTCTGTAGAATTCCACTCATTTTCTTTTCCTTTGGTTAAAACGGGTTCATCTGATGTGCGTTCCCAATTCACCGCATCCTCGCTTACCGCCAATCCAATCTGCTGACCTTCATGATTATATGCCCCGGCATAAAACATGTAATACTTACCATTATCTTCAAATACCGTGGCCGCTTCAATACAATTCATTTCCCATGGAAGCTCTGGTTTCAACAAAGGTTCCGTACTGAGTTGTTTCCAGCTTTTTCTTTTGAATTGGCCGGAGAGTGGTGCTACAGAAACTCCAAGAAACTGTTGTTTGAAGTCCGGCCCCCTCGTTGCCCAATATAAAAAAATACTATCCCCCTTCACGAATACCTCGGCATCGATGGCCCTCCCTGCATTCCAATCACCTGACGGAGAAAAAATAGGATTCGTTTCATTTCTGCTAAAATTCAACCCGTCAGAGGAAACGGCATGACAAATCGCATCTTTTTCGCGATTACCGTAAGTTTGATAAAAAAGATGGAGTTCATCACCTATGACCTGGGCTTCAGGAGCGCATAATCCTTTTTCCTCATACGATCCTTCAGGAAGAATCTCGCCCAACTTTTTCCAGTGATCTAAATCTGGCGAAGAGGCAATGCCAATATGCCAGCCATTTTGATGCTCTTTTTGCCCGGGCGGAATGGAATAATACATATAGTACTTACCCTTAAAATGAACAACCGTTGGGTCTTTAGAGTATGGCCGTCCCTTTCTCGAAATATCCCTGTACAACATCGTCTCACTAAATTGTGTCGCCTGTAAATTTTTATAAATGCGTTGATTTACTTCAAACATGGTACCATGGCGGATACCATCAGGTAATTTGAGCCTGGTAGATTCGTCCACCCAATTAACAAGATCTTCAGAAGTAATCAAGCCAAATTCATCTTTCCTGTATTTATCAAAGTAAACATACCATTTGCCATTGATTTGTAAAGAAGTAGGCCCTTCAGCCCAGTATTTACCTGTTATCGGTTTCTCCGGCAAACTATACGGACCGGTTATCTCATCGGCGAAGACTATCGAAATATTTTTTTCAGGATCAGGTAATTCTGTTTCATTTTTTATAAACATCAAATACTTATCCCCATTCTTTTTGATGCTGGCATCGATCACATTAAAACCCGGTTCATACAATAGTTCAGTTTCTGAAAAAGATTTAAAATCCACAGTAGAGGTGAAATAAATCCTGTGATTTGTTCTTTTACCTTGTTTTGTGCTATTGGCCGTTTCCGGGAATTTATCTATAATCGTGCTCGACCAGTAGATGATAAAATTATTGTCTTTCGGATTATAATTGATTTCAGGCGCCCAGCAATTCACTACATTTTTTTCATGCTTCATTACTGGTATAGCTATTTGTTTAGACCAGTTAATTAAATCTTTAGAATGCGCATATCCAATGGTATTGCCTGACCATGAGGTAGTCCAGACCATATGAAATGTACCATCAGGTCCGGTAGTAATACACGGATCTCTCATAAGACAACTTTCTCCAACCAAAGGAGGAATGATGGATTTACCGTCATTAATTGCATCCCAGTTCAATCCATCCTCGCTCCATGCCAGATGCAATCCATCTTCTCCATTGCCCATGAAATATGAAAATAGGAATACTTTATCTTCAGTTTTATTCAGGCATCCTGAGAATATAATCGCGATGAAAAGAAGGAATAAAAAATACTTAATGTTGTTATACATGTTATAAAAAAAGGTGTTAATGTTTCTCTTCAATTATTTATTGCCGGAATCCTGAAACTGACCAAGCATTTACCTTTTAACTTCCAGCTTTCAGCCTTTACCTTTTACCTTTCGTCCTACTTCACCTTTTGACCTTTACCTTTCAACGCTACTTCCCAATCACCACATCCATCATCCATGCTTTGCAGTTTTCCGGCCACAAGTTGTGGGAAGTACCATCCTTTCTTCCAAGTCCAAAACCATGTCCACCACTATTGAAAATATGCAACTCGGCCGAGATTCCATTTTTGATCAGGGCCTCATAAAATTTTATACTATTGGCCACAGGTACACTTTTATCGTCTGTGGAATGAACCAGGAATGTTGGAGGAGTTTCGGCAGTCACCTGCTTTTCATTAGAAAATCTCAGCATTTGTTCTTTTGACAGATCGTCACCTATCAAATTTTTCATTGAACCGAAATGCATAAAATCTTCAGACATGCTGATCACCGGATACATCAGAATCATAAAATCAGGCCGGCAACTTATTTTTTGAATAGGGTCTTTTGAATCGGAAAATCCATAGTCAAAATGCGTACCCACCGTTGAGGCGAGATGCCCTCCTGCTGAAAAACCCATGATCCCAATTTTATCAGGCATGACTCCCCACTCGCCGGCATGACCTCTAACCATTCGAACTGCCCGCTGAGCATCGGTCATGGCGACTTCACTCTTGTCAGTAATGTTATCTGAGGTAGGTAAACGATATTTGAGTACGATCCCGGCCACACCAAACTCATTAAGCCACCTGGCAATATCATGTCCTTCATGCTTAATCGCCAAAATCCCATAACCTCCTCCAGGACAAATTACTACTGCCGCACCGGTAGCTTTTTCCTTTTCCGGAAGATAAACAATGATTTCAGGGTCCTGAACATTTTTCACATGGCCTCTATCAGTTACCTCCTCCTCGCCAATAGTTCCATTGGAAAAAGGGAGATCCCCCGTCCAGAGTTTCATTGTTTTCTGTGCGTAAAGGGCATTTGAAAAAATGGATATGATAACTATAAAAAAGAATGCTTTTTTCATGAGATTACTTATTTAAATTCAATAGTATTTTTAAATATTTACCCGGTTGCCGTTCGAGCATATCGAATGCCTGCTGAATTTTATCGACCGGTAAAACTGAGGTTATAAGTGCGTCAGGTTTTAGATTCCCTTTTCCCAGTTGTTCAATAGCTTCGGCAAATTCTCCATGACTTACCCTGGACGCCACAATTTTCGCTTCTTTCCAAATCAGTTCTTTAAACACAATAGGAATTGGTTCATCTCCTAAACCAAGAACACAAACAACTCCGCCTCCGCGAATACTCTGTACACATCCTCTAAGGGGATTTACCCTACCAGGAATATCTTCAGCATGCCCAACTACTTCAAAAGCCACATCAACTCCATGTCCATTGGTTTCGGCTTTAATAACTTCAACAGGATCTTCTTTCAGGGCATTAATTGTTCTCACATCAGGATAGCTTTTTCGTATAATATCCAGGCGCCCCTCCACGATATCAACAACAAACATTTTTTCGCTGGTTTTAGTCCTGGCTGCCTGCATCACACATTGGCCCACTTTCCCACCACCGAAAATTGCAATCCTATCGCCAGCTTTAACTTCAGAACGGCTACAGGAGTGGAAACCAATTCCATAAACCTCGATGAGCGCTGCATGCTCAAGAGATACACTTTTTGGAACTTCAAACAACATTGATGGCGAAACAGAAATATATTCTGCAAATCCGCCATCCGTGTCAACGCCAAGTAGCCGAAGTTTATCACATGCCGGATAATGATGATTTTTACAAGCATCGCATTCTCCGCACCATATAATCGGATCAACTGCAACATGATCTCCCACATGAAAACCTTCGGCCCGCTCACCGATTTTTTCCACAATTCCCGCAAATTCATGGCCCGGGGTAAAAGGCAATTTCGTCCGCGGATGAAAATCTCCCTTATACAGGTGCTGATCGCTGCCACAAATAGAAGCAAACTTAATCCTCACCAAAACCTCATCATCTTTCATTTTAGGTTGAGGTTTTTCCATCACCGTAAAATGATTGTATTTTTCTAATACTGCCGCTTTCATTTTATACAATTTATTTTCGAATCGAATTTCTGAAATAAACCTTCCCAAAACAATTCAATTAGATAATTAATCAAAATGCGCGACAAACTTGTATTGCTTCTGAATAAATTATATATCAAATTGCTTGCGCAACATAATCATAAAATATGAATCCGAAAGTGATAAGTGCCGAAGCCGCTGTAAGCTTTGTGAAAAATGGAGATACCCTTTGTATTGGAGGAGGAGGAGCTGGGCACGCTGTACCGGATAAGCTGATGGAAGCTCTTGGACAAAGGTTTATAAAAACGGCTTTCCCAAAAAAAATAACCATCCTTCACCCTTGTGGAATTGGAGAAAATAAGGTACGCGGATTGAACCACCTGGCTCATGAAGGTTTATTGGACACTGTAATTGGCGGTTTTTGGGGGAATGCTCCAAAAATGGCCGCCCTGGGAATCTCTGGGAAAATTAAAGGTTATAATTTTCCGCAAGGTGTGTTGAGCCACCTGTTGCGTGCCATTGCCGGAGGAGAAAAAGGATTGCTGACCAAAACGGGATTACATACTTTTGCTGACCCTAGATATGAGGGAGGAAAAATAAACAGCAATACTAAAAAAGACCTTGTTGAAGTCATCAAAATCAATGGAGAGGAACTGCTATACTATTATGCAATGCCGGTTAACATTTCATTTATCCGGGGGAGCTCGGTGGATGCAGATGGAAATCTAACGATGGAGGATGAAGTCGCAACTTTTGCCATGCTTTCCATTGCGCATGCGACTAAAGTGAATGGTGGGATTGTGATAGCGCAGGTTAAAACCATTAAATCAAACAAGGCTGAGCCTGTAAATGTCAAGGTGCCCGGGGTATTGATTGATTATATTATTGAGGAGCCCTCACAGACCATGACTTTCATTACAGATTATGAAAAGGCATTCATTGACAGAGAAGCAAAATATTCTACTGACACACTAAAACTGGAAGGAATCAAAAGAGTAATTGCCCGCAGAGCTGCCATGGAATTACCCCCAAAATGTTTTGTTAACCTCGGATATGGCATGGCAGATGGTATTCCAATCGTAGTGCAGGAAGAAGGAATGCTGGACGATATTACCTTTATGATCGAGCAGGGCCAAACAGATGGAATAATAGCCACTGGGCTTAATTTTGGAGCAATGTACAATCCTGCCTCAATTACCGATGATGGATATCAATTTGATTTTTTCCACGGGGGTGGCCTGGATATCTGTTTCCTGGGTTTTGCTCAAATTGACCGGGACGGCAATGTGAATGCGAGCAGGTTTGGAAATGTTTTTACAGGTTGCGGAGGTTTTATCGATATTTCCCAGCACACTAAAAAAATCGTGTTCTGCGGTGCCTTTTCTGCAAAAGCAAATGTATCTGTTCATAAAAACGGTTTAACAATAAATGATCCGGGGAAGGTTAAAAAATTCCTAAATAAAGTTGAACAAGTGACATTCAATGGCAGACAGGCCTTTAAGAATGGGCAACTGGTTTTATACTGCACAGAAAGGGCATTATTTCGGTTAACTGAAAATGGTATCGAGCTTATGGAGATTGCACAGGGAGTTGATCTTGAGAAAGACATATTATCTATGATAGAATTCAAGCCAACAATAAATCCGAATTTAAAATTTATGGATATTAAAATCTACGATTTGGGATTACTCAATTTATCCCATACAGTTTTATAGAAATGGATAAAATAGTAATTGATATCAATGATAAAGTTGCCTGGATAACAATCAATAATCCAGACAAATTGAACTGCCTGGATATGGGAATGCTGCAACTACTTAAATCCGGGCTCGAAAAGATCAGTACTCAAAATTCAGCAAGAGTTCTTGTCATCCGGGGGAAAGGAGAAAAAGCCTTTTCAACCGGCGCCAACTTAAAAGAGTTTGCTGGTCTCGATCATGATGGAGTTACTCATTGGATTAAATATGGAAATGAAGTTTTTAACTTTTTGGAATCGATGCACATCCCCTCAGTAGCCATAATAAATGGATATGCTCTGGGAGGTGGCCTTGAATTGGCATTGTCGTGTGACCTTCGAATTGCGACAAATTATGCAAAATTCTCGTTCCCTGAATTAAAACATGGATGGCTACCAGGATGGGGCGGCATGACCAGGTTGAAAAGATTAATCGGGGAATCCCGGGCAAAAGAGTTGATAATGCTGGGTGAAATGATAGATGCTGATAATGCACTACAAATGGGATTAATAAATAGATTGTGCAGTGTAGAAAACCTGGAAGAACAGAGCGGCCAGATCATAAAAAACCTCATTGAAGTTGATCCACTTGTAATGGAAATGGCAAAAAAATCTCTATCAGACACGTATCAGAATAGCAATGAAAAGGATGGAAGCCGGGAGTCAGAAGACCGAAGTATTAGATAGTTGAAAATTCTAAAAAACTAAAAACCGGATGTTTATAATCGTTTTCTATTCGTTCAAAATATTGCCTTATTAACTTCTGAACTCCGACTTCGGACTAATCTCTGTTTCCACTAAAATAACAATGATAACTATTATATTGTATCAGAGGAGGGCACTAATTTAGCTTTAAGATCAGGATCCTTCATGTCCTTATCCAAAGGAAACATAGGCCTGTTGATTCTTTTATATCCAAGATGCTCCAGATCCTGATCAACACCACCTGGCGTCAGCGCCATGATCCAGTCTGCCCTCATATTGTAAAGTTCCGGCACTAAATACCCGATTTTCACTACTACGATATCCGTTTCTCGAGGATTTAAACCCAAGTTGGTAAAATCCTTTTCCCTGTGATAGGGCTTACGTTTCTTTGTGACAATTACGTAAACGCTCCCGACCTTCACTACAACTTCTGTTTCCGCATTCCTATCCCCATGTTCAATAGCTTCTACTGTTCCAGACAACTTTATCGGAGGTGCAAAACGGGCGTCAACAGTTGCCCCTGCAAAAGCGTTTACCTTTCCACCAACACCTGCTTCAATTGCCTTTTTTACAAATTCTGGTCCGGGTATAGAGGCATAAATAAGCGAAGGTCCATCGGCTGATTTAAATTCAGGACGTGCCAGGATTTCTTTTAATGTCCAGGTGACATCACCCGCTCCTCCGGCAGTAGGATTGTCTCCCATATCGCTGATGATGAAAGGTTGCTTTTTGCTGGCAATTGCGAGATCCAGACTTTCCTTCAGAGAAGCGGTCGGAGCTACAAATTCAAACTCTGATCTCACATCCCAAAAGCTATTTGCAAGATCCTCGGCAGTGGAGGTTACTTTTTCCTTATCATCACCCGTAACCATTACAACCGCATGATTTCGCGGTTCATCGGCCCATGCATATCCTATCCATATCGCAGCATCCACAATGCCTTCCTGGTTAGCAGCCGGTGCAACTTTGGCATATAAACTCTTTCCAGGCTCTATCCGTGTGCTCGTCTTTTCACCGGGCAACAATATGGGTACAGGAATCCATGCTTTATAAGCTGGCTTCCCTCTGCCACTTTCTAAACGATCCAGCAGATTATCTACCGCTCTTTTTTTCGATTCAAGCGCATCTTCATGCGGTGCCTTCCTGTAGCATGTAATCAGATCTGTGTTTTGTGCCAGTCGCCAGGAAACATTACCGTGCAAATCCATTGATGTAGAGATAATGGTTTTTTTACCAACTACCTCCCTAACTCTGACAATAAAATCACCTTCGGGATCATCGAGACCTACCACGCTCATCGCCCCATGGATATCAAAAAAGAGACCATCATACGGAACATTTTTTTTAAGCATATCTAAGGTTTTGGTCACCAATGATTCATATGCCTCCCGGGTAACGGTCCCTCCGGGGAGTGCATGACCACGAATTGTCGGAATCCAATTTGCTCTTTTCCGATCAAGTGAGTCAGGAGAAAAGAACGGATAGTATGAGAAAACATCATCGCCCACCCTGGTATGAAATGCATCTTCATGGGTGAGGGCCGGTGAGAAGGTACTTGATTCTATGGCTATTCCGGCAATAGCTATGCGAGGGAGCTCTTTTGCGCCTCCCTCCTGATCTTTGGTCGATTGACTACATCCAAATATAAAACAAAGCGAAATTAAGCTGAAGAGTATTTTTTTCATTTCTGTTTTTCCATTAAGTGTCTGTAAATATTGTATAAAGTGTCCAATAAAATGCAACAACTACATGTGGTTGAACCCAAGGGTATATTTTGGTTTAAACATAGTAAAAAGAGTGGACTTTACATATAGATTCAGACTTAGTAATTGACACTCACCAAACTGAAGCAATGAATACGAGTTGGTAATTAATGGAGAATCTCAAAGTATTTTCTTGTTCACTGATCTTGAAAGGCCATTCTGCCTATGACAAGAAAGATATATATTTCCATTGTGTAAAAGAATGCTTCGAAATCAATGAGCCTAAAATTGACAATAGTTATAAAATCGTATGAAGCGTTTAAAAACCTTAGAGAAAATTTTGCTGGCAAACCTGTGACAAATCGCTTCAATGTAACCTGTGAAGCAATGAAAGTTTCTGACATTAAAAATTAAGACTCACTGTCATAAAGCCTTCCTGTTCCAATTATTTTTATTTAGAAATTGAGCCCGCTCCGAAAAGTCAGTGTCATCTTCAGGAGATTTAGGGATTATATACTTATCGGAATGGACATATAATTGTATTTACTTATTGTCCGGTTGGCAGCATATTTCGGATAGCAGAAATTTTCCACATATCTTCAATATAAACAACTATAAAAGTACTCCACATTTTCCTCGCTGTTCCATTTGTAATTTGTATTTCATATTTAGCATCCACAATTCCACAATCTGAGTTGAGGAATCGTATTTTTTCAATATTGATGCTTCGGGTTCCTGGATTATTTTGTGAACTTCTCAACATACCATTCATAGATTCATTTTTCCCATATCTCCATACACCCGAAGAAACTAATTGATCTATATCATCAGCCAATATTCGATTGAGTAAAGCCTTATCTTTCTTTTCTCTGGCTTGAACATATGTATCAATTAAGGAATAAATGTCTTGCTTTTGATTATTTTTTATTGTGGCATCCTGAGCATATAAAAATGTGGTAGCCATGAAATTGCACAGTATAAAAAGAGGAATATTTTTCATGAATTGAATTTGTTTGGCGTCTTAATTTACTTCATTTTTCTTTTGAAGTCTAACCTCAATAATTCATGAACTTACCCATTTCGAAGATAAGACATTGACAATCAAGTTAATCAGTTAAAATCAGATAAAAACAAAATTTCAAGTAAAATTAATCATATCAATGTCAATGTCGTGCTTTACAGCTCATTACAAGTTTCAATAATTATCTCCTGCATTATGCAGGCTAAGAGAAAAAGAGTTCAATTTCATTTTTTCTATAATTATTGGCAGGCTTATCTCTGATTTCAGAAACCAAAAATAAAAAAGCAGACAAATTATACAATAATAATTCATCCGCTTGAAATTTTGCAGGTCAATTATTCCGGGATAATAATATTATGTACTGGAAGAATAACTGGTTTAGCTGGAGTACCCCCATTCTTGATTTGAAGAGGTATCATTGTTTCACCAAACTTATTAAAGGCTTCTTCAGATTCCCAGACATCTGTGACGTGCCAGCCACTCCCTTGCCTCGCTGCAACATGATAGAGTCGTTCCGGAATATTTCCTAATCCGGCCTTCTCCAGATCTTTGACAATTCCCTCATATACTTTTACATCCGTATCGGGGAAGTCAAATTGAACAAGAATATTTTTCATTTTATGTAAATTTAAATTTTCCTACTCATATGGCTTTTCGGAATCGCCCGGTTTTTTAAAGTGGTGACTCGGCTCCACTTTTATTTATTTTTGATTAAAATGGTTTTACCTTACGGCCTCAACTATTGGCCAATTCATAACCAATAAACTGAGCATTATAAATATTAAATAAAAGAAATAAACAAATGATGAAAGGGCTAAAATTATACAGAGAGCATAGAATGTACTCCTGATTTCGGTTTTCATGGTGTTAGCGGCTATAGGCTTGTATTTTAACAATTTAGAAGGTAAACATTTTGAAGTAGAGATACAAGAAAGGAGAATTAAACCAACACGAAGAAGCTAACAATGTTGGTAATCCGACAAAATTCTTTAACTGAGTCCACACCGAAAAGTAAAATACCCCTAAATCCCCTAAAGGGGACTTTGCAGAGTTCATTGATTCTCAACGACTTCCCCTTTAGGGGCAGGGGTAAAAAAGTTGAAATCAATGAACTCTGACTTTTCGGAGTGGACTCTTAACTATAATTGTAAAAAAAATAGACAAACATTTATGAAATTTTGTACTACCACGAAAATTGCGGAAATCGACAATACTGGATTATAAAACTAATTCATAAATGCGAGAATGATTGCATGCGTCATTGCGAGAATACAATAAAACTGAGTAGTAAATGATGCATTGCCAAAACTTTATTTAATACAAACATTCAAGCATTCCAGCCTTCAATCATTGAAGCATTTCATATAGTTTTTTTTAAATGAATGAAAAATAACTTTTACCCATAAAATTAACAGTAAAAGCAATTTGATAGACTTGGTAGAGATATAACTTCTCATGAACCAATCAGTGGTAAATGGGATAGGATCACATTTTTTAAATTGCCCGATGGGATTTCAGCATACGAATGGAAAATCTCTCCGGAAGGTATCAAATGGCAAAAAGAATTATTAAAACATGTGGGTAATGAAGAAAAGATCAGGGAAATTCGGAAACAATTAAATAGTTGCGTGCTGGTAAATAGATTTATAGTAATGTACGATTTTAATAATCGATTTGGCTTCATTGTTACACAAAATTTCCAATACTGCTACAAGATATAAAAATGAGATGTTCGTGTTGGTTCATTATAAGAATAGATTATCTTAGGAATACATCTTAATAATGGTTTTCACTTATTAAGGGGAATGATTAGTTAAACACAAAAAAATGAGACCGATGTTACCCCACAGCATTGTCGGCCAAATTCCATATACCAGTTCCTTCCTTCTATCGATGTTGGGATTTTTAGATTATTTGGGTAAGCCGTGTCAATATATCTATTCGTAAAAAAGAGTATTGGCAAAATATGCAGCCCCAGCTTTATCCCTACACAACTTTACTGATAATCTTTTCCTGTTAAGCTCTCCAATACTGATTGCTGCCAATCATGTAATTGAATCTGCATCGCCTCGGAGACGGCAGGGTGGGCGTTCACCAGGTTGTCATTTTCAGCAGGATCATTCAGCAGATCATATAGTTCAATGCTTGATTTATCCTCCGGTTGTGCGCCGATTATTAACTTGTATTGTTTATCCATCATCACCCGCGCACCACCAAAGTCATTTTCCGAAACGACAGGATATTTAAAATTACGGAAAGTACGGGTATATTTCCCATCCATCATCTTGATCAATGGCGTTGTACCTTCCTGTAGTTGAGGGTCAATATATGGTTTGGATTCCTTGTTAAACGCCTTACCGGTTTCAAAACTCCAGAAGTAGATCGGGCTTTGACGGGACTGACTGGTACCATTAATCGCAGGTGTCAGACTGACACCGTCCAGAGGCCGGTTCGGCAGTGGTTGGTCCGCCAATTCACACAGTGTAGGAAGTATATCGCTGGTGACCGAATTAAATTGTGTCGTACGCGCCTGCCGGATGTGTGATGGCCATTCTATCACACCGGGAACGCGAATGCCTCCCTCGTACATGGTTCCCTTCTGCCCACGCAAAGTCATTCCAGTTCGTGCGGCACTGGCCGGAGTGCCATTATCGCCGCAGTACCAAACCAGGGTGTTATCGCGCAACCCTGCCTCTTTGAGATAATCGCGTAAAACTCCAATGGATCGATCCATGGCTGTGATCTCCGCATATCTTTCCCTCAACACGTCTCTAAGGGGGCGTTTGACACTTTTTCCCGTTTCGTTGGAGGTAAGCCTGACTGTTTGCTCCGCATATTCAGATGGAAGATCGTCATAAAGGGCCAAATCCTCGGGCAGGCCACTGTAAGGCTCGTGAGGAGAACCATACCAAACCACCACAAAAAAAGGCCGATTCTTCTGTTTTGATTTCTTAATAAACGTAATTGCCTCGTCAATAATGATTTGTGAACCCTCTCCCTCAATTCTTTGGGGGGTTTCTCCATTTCGGGAAAGGACGGGATTCATCTCAAAGAAATTGTCATGCGATAACCATTCGTCAAAGCCCATCGCCCCCGGGCTTGTCGGCGAATCACTCTTCACCGGACCTAAATGCCATTTACCATAATGCGCAGAAGTGTAACCGGCCTTGCCAAGAATATGAGCAATACTGATTTCCTCTGGCCGTATGGACCAATTAGGTGCAAATGTACCATAGCGATTCGGGTGTCGCCCGGTAAGGAAGCTACCTCGTGTTGGAGAACACGAAGGATGACCAGAGTAAAACCGGTCTAAGCGCAACCCCTGGTTTGCCATCTCATCCAATACCGGCGTTTTTATGTGAGGGTGTCCGTTGTAGCCGACTTCATCCCATCCATGATCATCGCCCATCAACAGGACGAAATTGGGTAGTTTTTGCTCTTTTGATTGCTTGTCAGGATTTTTATTCCATGAACAGGATGAAAGGTGAAGGACCACTAAAAATATAATTGCAGCTCCGGATATTTTTTTAATTTTCATAGATCATGACGGATTAATTTACACAATTTAACCCCTAATAATTAGCTTTCAAACTTTGTATGGAATTGCTTGTCTTTGAAGATCTGCTGTATCCAAATAAATGCTCGTCTTCAATAGTTTTGTAGGTTGGCAATCCGCAATTATCAGTATCGAAATCCTGAAATTCCTGCTTACCGGACAGGCCAATGTCAATTAGTTAAGCTTTCCGTCACTGCGAGCTTGCCTGTCGCAGACAGGCGTAGCGTGGCAGTCTGTATAGTTGAACTCAAATGCTCCAAGATTAGAGATCGCTTCGTTCCTCGCGATGACGTTCGGTGCTTAACTTATTGACATGAACCGGACAGGCAGGTGTGTATTTTTTGGCAAATGTTTAATAATCGACTGATACGTATAAAATGTAAAACATTGAATAGGGATTGAGAGGATTGAATTTTCAATCTCCATCAATCTTTTTCTCAATCTTATTTGGTTCTGGTTTGTCCAGATTAGGTATGAAGCATTACAATCGTTGTTCCAGATGATCAACTAACAGAGTATTAGCTCAATCAATGTAAAGACTTTAGCACCCTGTTTTATTAACAACCACATCTTACCGAATAAAAAAGGAGAACGAATTAACTATCGTTCTCCTTCAATTCAAATTCTAGACTACTGAAAAGCCAACATATTTATCATCGAAATGAAAATGTCCAGCGGCGCTGTCAAATATGGTTCTTTTTAATCCTCGCAGCCGGACTGTATATCCACAAGGATCCAGTGTACTGGTATTCAGGGACCATGATGCATTGCTATCACCATTATCTAAAAGACTGACGACAGTTCTCGATGCGGGACTGATTGGACTCCCCGTGTAGTGAGCAGTAGGCTCCAGATGAAGACTCCAACTTCCAAAGTATTTGTCAATTACCCGAAGATGACCATTAAAAACAGCGTTTTTATCGTATTGATGGCA
>JAJRQT010000134.1 GCA_024280115.1 Bacteroidota bacterium
ATTGATGAATATTTTTTTAGGTTTAACCGGAGAAATCATAGGATTTCAATCTTAGATAAAATTATTGAAAGATGTGTACTACATGAACCTGTGAGCTATGCAATGATTAAATCAAATGCGATCTAAATGGGTAACCCTATTATTTTATTTAAAAATCATTCAATCATTATAAAAATATGAAATACGATGTAACTGTAATTGGATCCGGGCCCGGGGGTTATGTGGCGGCAATCCGTTGTGCTCAACTGGGTATGAAAACTGCCATTATTGAGAAATATAATTCACTTGGCGGCACCTGCCTCAACGTGGGTTGTATTCCTTCCAAGGCTCTACTGGATTCATCTGAACATTTTTACAATGCAAAAAATCATTTCAAAGAGCATGGCATTGAATTAACCAATCTGAAAGTTAATCTTCGCCAGATGATTAAACGAAAAGCCGAAGTAGTGAAGCAAACGGTTGGAGGTATTGATTATTTAATGAAAAAAAATAAAATCGATGTATTTCATGGTTTGGGATCATTTATTGATAAAAATACCATTTCGGTAGCAGGTGAAAAAGAAGCGCACAAAATAGAAACCGAAAAAATAATTATTGCTACAGGATCGAAAGCAGCGAATCTTCCATTCATAAAACTGGACAAAAAACACATCATCACAAGTACGGAAGCCCTGGAATTGACAAAAGTCCCAAAACATTTAATCGTGATTGGCGGAGGAGTCATTGGGGTAGAATTGGGATCTGTCTATGCAAGGCTTGGCGCCAAGGTGTCCGTTGTAGAATTCCTCGACAATCTGATTCCGACGATGGACAAAACGATGGGAAAGGAACTACAAAAAGTGCTGAAGAAGAGCGGGTTTGACTTTTATTTAAAGCATAAAGTCACGGCCGTAGAGGCAAAGGGAAACAATGTGAAGGTAACTACCGAAAACAGCAAAGGTGAATCTGTAGAGTTGAATGGCGATTACTGCCTGGTATCTATAGGAAGAAAACCCAATACTGAAGGATTGGGATTGGAGCATGTTGGATTAGTTACTAATAAGCAAGGCCAGATTGAAGTGGATGATCACCTCAAAACCAGCGCAGATAATATCTATGCGATTGGCGATGTGGTTAAAGGCGCCATGCTCGCCCATAAAGCTGAAGAGGAGGGCGTATTCGTTGCTGAAACCATCGCTGGACAAAAACCACATATCAATTACCTATTAATTCCGGGAGTTGTTTACACCTGGCCGGAGGTAGCTTCTGTAGGTTACACTGAGGAGCAATTGAAAGAAAACGAAACACCTTACAAAATAGGCTCATTTCCATTCAAAGCATCCGGAAGGGCAAGGGCAAGCATGGATACGGATGGCTTAATTAAGGTTTTGGCCCACAAAGAGACTGATGAGATATTGGGTGTACATATGATAGGCCCACGAGCTGCGGATATGATTGCCGAGGCAGTTGTAGCAATGGAATACCGGGCATCTGCAGAAGATATCGCTCGTATGTCGCATGCCCATCCGACATTTACGGAAGCGTTTAAGGAGGCATGTCTGGATGCTACTGATAATCGGGCGTTGCATATATGAATATCTGATATCTCTAAGTTATCGTTAATTTGTAATAACTTCCATTCACCATTTTAGTAATATTCCATTGTAATTTTCATTATCGATTCTCAAGTTCTTGAATGCGCTTTTTGATATATATGGTTGTTTCATGGTCAATACCATAAACCTCTTCACAAATTGGTAGGAATTGTTGTAAATACTCTAATTCCTCTTTTTGTTTTCTTTCAGATCTAAAAATATCAATAAGGGATTTGTAAATGGTTGCTACCTTAGGATGTTTGTCGCCATAGACTTCAAGATAGATCTCTAAAGCAAGAGTGAAGTATTCCACAGCCTTTAGGGTATTGCCTAAATATCGATAGGTATCTCCCAGATTATAATATCGTATAGCTATATTTGGGTGTTTGGTTCCATAGACTTCAAGATCGATCTGTAAAGCAAGATTGAAGTATTCCACAGCCTTATTGAAGTATTCCACAGCCTTTTGGACTTTGCCAAAATATTGGTAGACGCCTCCCAGATTGTTGTATCGTATGGCTACATTTGGATGTATGTCGCCATAGACTCTAAGATCGATCTGTAAAGCACGATTGAAGTATTTAATAGCCTCTGAGATCTCTCCTAACTCATGGTAGGCTGATCCTATATTATTGTAATCAATAGCTACATTTTGATGTTTATTACCATAAACTTCAATATCAATCTGCAAAGCTTTATTTAAAAAATGCAAGGCCTCTTGGGGTAATCTCAAATCTATGTATGCACATCCTATATTGTTGTATCTTAAAGCTATAATTGGATGTTTATCGCCATAGACTTTAAGATCAATCTGTAAGGCAAGATTGAAGCCTTTCAAAGCCTTTTGGGGGTTATACAATTTTCTATATGCCTCTCCTTTATTGTTGTACCCAGAAGCTACTTTGTGGTGTTTGTCGCCATAGACTTCAAGATCGATCTGTATAGATTGATTGAAATATTTCAAAGCCTCGTGGTATTCGCCAACGTTTAAAAGCAAATTTGCATACTCATTAATTAAAAAGGAGATCGACTGATTATTATTAGTCTTTGCCTCGTTAATAACTTCATCAGTAATTTTTGTGATCACCTGTTCATAAATCTCCTTCGCATCATAAAAATATAATAAATGACATAGCTCTTTACCAAATGGAATTACATGTTTAGCCGCTAAATCAATTTCGTTTGCTTCTAGAGCATGATGCACAGCTTCATGATGATAAGCAATGATTTTTTTGCTTTCAAGGAATTTATCATACCAGTTTAGCGCTTTCTTATGTGCGGTGCGCTTTTCTTCATTGCTTAACAGATTCCATCTAAGTTTTCGGATTACCGGCATTACCCAATATCTTGCCTCCTGATTCTGAATTGTTTCCTTTTCGAATAAAGCCGAATCCACACCTCTTTCTAACAATTCTCCAATTCCAATCGATTCATATGCACTGGCCTCTACCCGAATTCGATATACTGATGATTTGTTTAAAAAGTTTGTAAATTCATCTCCTTCATTCTTAGATATTATCTCTGTGAGATATTCCCTGATGTATTCTTCTTCATTGCCTTCTATTTCTTTTTTAAGGGATACTATATCATATTTTTCTTCATCTCTTGCTATCGTCTCCAACCAATCCATCAAACGTGGATAGCCGTGGCCCGACTTCCTGTACAACTCCAGATTCCTGCTCTTCGATACACTAGGCAACTGTTTGATCTTTTTGTCCTCATCTGCCCCTGTAAATGATGCTAAGGATATGTAGTGTAAAAACTTATCTACAAGGTTTTCCTCATCTACCTGCAGATCGAATAGATAACAACTAGTAATGACTATCTTTGATTGATTCTCTGCATAATCAATATACTGTAGGAATGGTTTGAAGTTATTAATAAATGGTGATTTCAGATACCAAGTATGCTTTTGTAACTCCAGGTTTTGCTCGAAGTCATCAAAATATACCAAGATTTTTTTTTCACTGAATATACTTCGATAAAGTTCCTTTATCTTTCCTTTATAGGTACGGTCTGACTCCAGTATTTCCAGTGCTTTTTCATCTCCTTTTCTATCAAAGTAGTCCTTTAATCCATGAATGACATTATTTGACCTCAATTCTCCTCGAAATACAATAAGATCATACCCTGTTTGCCGCTCCAACAATCGACCTGCCAGGCAGCTTTTCCCTACTCCAGCTGGTCCGTGGATGAATACTCCGTACTTGCCTTCGTAAGTATCTCTATTCTTCAATACTCCCAATCCTTGTTGAAGTTGCCGTCGCCTGCCAACAAATCCCTCTTTCAGTATCTGTACATTACTGTCTTGAAGGTTTTTGTGGATTGTCTTTCTGCTTGATTTACGAATTGCTCGTTGACCAGTTTTGACTAATCCTGCTGATTTAGTGCCATCGGTGAACAATCGCATCAATGGCCAGGGATGGTAATCCACTCTTGCTGATCGACGAGCCTCATTCACCGCATAGTAAATTGATTTTCCCATAGTCAGTTTTTCATAAAGGGAAGCAACAAATTTAGAGGCTCCCACATCACCCACAGGTAATCCCCAACTCAATACATATGGAATGCCCTTTTCTACCAATTGATAGGAAAAAGATTCAACTCCAATGTTTTTATCGCTTTTACCTGTAGAACATCCAGAAAGGAAAACTAACTTAGGTTTAAAATCCTTAATTGACTCATATAATTCTTTCGGGGTTGTATTGTGAAGATTTCCCTGTTCATCTTCCATGCAGAATATCGGACCTTTTTCCATATCAATTCCAGCATGCCCGGTAATATGTAATACATCAGTGCCATCGATCTCATAAAGGAGTTCTTTAATTCCTTCCAAGCTTCCGGTATCCTCTGTCTGAAAATCGATTGGATACTTTTTAGTTGCATCTAAAATAATTTCTTCTTCTTGCTCAAAGCTCAAGGTCGCATGCTCCAGGTCTGTGGGAGAAGCCGCTACGAAAATTAACTTTAATGGCCTATCAACTGTGGGTAGTTCTGCCTTGCTATTTCCAACCATGCGAATAACATGGGAATTGGTTTTAAGGAAAATGAAATCATGATTGTACAATAGCTCAAAAGGTATTTCTGTCAGATCTTTGGGAAGCGATAAATAAAGATTGAATTCACGTTTGTAATTGGTGCACTCTTCAATTTCTTGCTGAAGTTGGCCTGAATTGCGATTTAGTAGGTTAAATAACTGCTTACCTAACCGAATCCCATTTTCAGCGTTATCTGACCAAAGCCCTTTTCTGGCCTCTTTTAATAATTCTTGTAGCTCCTTTTCAGCAATATAAAAATCTGGATGTGGACTGTCGTCGATTCGGACTCCCCGCTGGTTATCCTTGGGGCCATCGATTTGGATATTCATGATTTCTGTTCAAGTTCATCAATAATTCGACTGATGTTTTGCTCAGTGATGTTTTCAACTATTTTTTTGGATGCTTTTTCAGCAATGCCATAGTTCAATTCTTTTTCAAGGGCATAATTTTCGAGATTTTTCTCTAGCTCTAACCTTTTTAAGGCTATAGCTGAAAAGCCAAGTTTTATCCATTCCTTTAGTTCCGGCAGAAATATTTTTAACCCTTGAAATACCAAAATAGTAACTACCGTGCTTATTTCAATATCGATAAACTTCTTGTCGATCTCTACAGGAATCTCATTTTTTACTTCTTCTATGAGATTGTCTAATGCTTGGATTGTCATATTTAATTGATGATTTATATCCTGAATTGCGTGCAATAGCAATTTAATGAAATTTGTTTTTATGGAAATCCAATATTCAAGTTATTTGTCTATTATGCTAATTAATTCACACAATTTACAGGTATCACCATTCCCTTTTATTGCCAAACTTTTCTTTAGCTGCCTGCTTGAATTGAGCTGTAACTTCATCGAAGTCGTTTAGGAATTCTTACATGGATTTTCCTGAAGAATTTCGCGCAGCAGGGATTAATGTCCGGCATTTATTGGTATCCATAAAACGGGACGATTCCAATAAACCTTCTTCATCCTCCTTTAGTTGCTCGTGGTAATCTGGATTTCTCTTCTTGTGCCCGTCTCGGTCTTCTCTTCAAGAAATTCGGTGAGCATTGTTTCATTTATTCCAGGAAATTAATGAAACAATATTTCCTTATTACAAGGAAATATAATCATTGCTTTCCATTTATTTTCCAATTGCATCACAACAACAAAAGTTGAAGCGATAGATCTGCACCAAGTCGTGATTCTAAGCGCAGACACATGAGGCAACCGGGTGTTGTTTGTAACTACACCCTCATATAACGGCGCACTGAAATATCCTCTAAAATCCATGGATTCTTTCCTGATCAAACACATCTATCATGTTATTTTTGATATTTAAGCGTAGAAAAATTCTACGCTCAGGCAAGGATGAATAACCAACTATCAGGCTCACGTTTTCTTGCAAAGCGAATCAAGAAGTTGTGTAAGAATGAATAAGGTAAAATCAGAATCTGAGCTTATATTTGATGTGTTGAATCTATCCGATTCTCATTATAGTCTATGATGAATTGTAATATATAATTGTAATGTGTAAAAAAATAAAATTTTATTCCCGGCATATGTTATTTCTGGCTGCAACATGTTTAATGGTATTTTCGGCATGTGAACAAAAATCTGCTAAAACTATCGAGATCAGGGGTATTTACGGAAATCCTAAACCCTTTTGGGATAAAGGGCTCAAGCTGAATAATCTTGGCGTCAATGCTATTTTCGTACATAGCGGATCTATCAACCTCGATATGATGAATAAAGCCAGGTCGGAGGGGTTACGGGTTTTTGCAGAATTTGCCACCTTGAATGGTAAAAATTATGTAGAAAAGCATCCCGAGGCCTGGGCGCTAAATGAAAAAGGTGAAAAAGTAGAAGCCGCTTCCTGGTTTATGGGTGTATGCCCTACTGATCCCGGTTTCCGTCAATATCGTTTTAATCAGCTACAAGAATTGCTTTTGAAATTTGATCTGGATGGTGTGTGGATGGATTATTTGCATTGGCATGCCCAGTTTGAAGAACCCGAACCAATTTTGCCCGAAACTTGTTTTTGCAATCATTGTCTCAAGACATTTTCTAAAGATACCGGAATTGGACTACTAACCGGTACAATATCGGAAAAAGCAAAATGGATTCTGAACCACGAGAACAAGCAATGGCGCGACTGGCGATGCAAGATTATCTATGGTTGGACTGCTGGCATAAAAGAGATTATAAGTGAAATTAGACCAGAAGCGCTACTTGGGCTTTATCATTGCCCCTGGAATGATTCGGAATTTAATGGCGCCAGACGTCGCATTCTCGGTCTCGACTATGATTTGTTAAAAGAAACCGTAGATGTATTTTCACCCATGGTCTATCATGGAAGAATGGGTAGAAAGCCCCAATGGGTTAAAGAGAACATTAGCTGGTTCTGTGATCGACTGGATATCCGTAATGATTCTTTTCCAAAAGTATGGCCAATCGTACAGGCGCACAATGATCCGGGGATAATTTCCAAGGAAGAATTTGAAACTGTATTGACAAACGGACTGGCAAGTGAATCAAGTGGAGTAATGATGTTTACTACTTATGCGGTAGCTGAGGATGAAGGAAAAACGCAGGTGATGAAAAAAGTGTATTCTCAGCTTATGGTTAACTCTAATGAATAAAATATAAGGTTCTACAACGAATTTAATGGAAAAGTTAAAATAACAAATATCAAAACTCAAATAACAAATAATATCCAATGATACAAAAGTCAACAATCAAAACAAGGAAATTACAATAAAATTGAAAGTTGTAAAATATTGATGATAAGCTATTTGTCAAACTATTCTTGGTTTTCATTTAGCAAATCATATATTAGCTAACTCGAATTGTTTGAGATTTTTATATTGGAATTTATTTGATATTTGTCAATTGTGATTTGGATTTTGGAAAGAACATC